>PWQF01000226.1 GCA_003556865.1 Elusimicrobiota bacterium
GTAGCCTTAGCCCCCCTGGCCCTTATCACAACTCCGTTTCTCTTCTCCAGCTCTTTAAGCCTGCAATCAAACTGACCGCAAGCCCTTAACGCTTCTTCCTGACCGCTGAAAATTATGCTTTTCTTAATGCTCTTTTTTTTATTCATTTATTAAAAAGAAATAGAATTTATAAAAGCAATTTTTATTTTAAGGAAAAGCGCCTGGCAGCAGAATGAGTTTAAAGGGAATATCAATCCCTGGGTATTATAAGTCTCTGGCCCGGGTATATAAGGTCCGGCATTTCTATTTTTTCCTGGTTGGCCCGGTATATTTTTTTCCATTTCCAGGGATCATTATAAATCTCCTCCCTGGCTGCTATATTCCACAAACAGTCCCGGTCCCTTTCCCAGGTGCCGACTACATATGTATCGGCGCTTAAAAAATCTATTATATCCTGAGCCAGGGCAGCGGCTTCGTCGGCCAGAAGAAGAGAGGAATCATAATCGCCCTCGTTTAATTTTGTTTTTGACTCCCCTATCACATCTTCCGCCTGACCGGTATCACCGCCCATATCAGCGGCCCGGTCAATAAGCCTCCGGGCCCTCTGAATGGCCGCCTCGGCATCGCTGCGGCCCCGGAGCAGGGCCAGCCTCTCCTGTTTAAGACGGCGGGCCTCCTCGCCTGCTCTCCGGGCGCGGTTTAAGGCGCCTGCATAATCATTTCTATTAAAAAAAGAGAGGGCCTCTTCAAGGATCTCCTCAGGTCCGGATACGTCGGCCCCGGCACGGTCTGCTTCAAATATTTCCGAACGGGCCCTGGCTATGGCATGCTCCGCCTCAAGCCGGGAAACTTCTAAATCCGGAACAGGGGCCCTGCGGGGGCATCCGGCAAGCAGAAAGAGAGAGGCCGCTAAAAGTAAGTTTAGTATATTGATTTTACTCATTGCTGAAATAATTCTACACATAATATTTTTAGCTGTCAATACTGAAGTCAGCTACCTTCAAACTCTTTAAGCTCAATCCCCAGCTCATCCAGCTGGCTCTTATCAACCCCCGAAGGCGCGCGGGTTAGGGGAGAGAAGGCTTTCTGTGTCTTGGGAAAAGGAATAACCTCCCTTATGGAAGAGGATCCCAGCATAGAGGCTGCCAGGCGGTCCACCCCGAAAGCAAACCCGCCGTGGGGCGGAGCGCCGAATGAAAGAGCCTTAAGCAGGAACCCGAACTTATTTTCAGCCTCTTCCGGAGATATGCCCAGTATCTTAAAAATTCTGTTCTGAAGCCCTGTCCGGTGTATACGAATACTCCCCCCGCCTATTTCGGCACCGTTTAAAACAAGGTCATAGGCCTTGCTTTTTACCTCAAAAGGGTTTTTTTCCAGATCCTCTATTTGATTATCGGCAGGAGCGGTAAAAGGATGGTGCATGGAGGCCGGATTCCCTTCATCATCTTTTTCAAAAAGGGGATAATCCTCTATCCAGAGCGGAATAAAAAGGTTTTTTTCCGGCCGGCCGAATTTCTGCCTCAGATAATCAAGGCAGCGGCATGATACCGGATAACTGTCAGCTATAAAAAAAACAATATCCCCGGGCTCTGTATTAAATGTACGGGAAATAGAGTTAAGTTCTTCAGCGGAAAAAAATTTTGTTATCTGGGAATGGAGTCCTTTTTCCCCGTGCCGCATCCAGGCAAGGCCCCTGGCGCCCAGGGGTTTTAATTCTTTTCTGCATCTATCAATTACGGAAAGAGATATTTCACCGGCATCTGGTATTTTAAGTCCCCTCACAACGCCATTTAAGGAGGCAGAAGAGAATACCTTAAACCGGCATTTGGCTGCAAGGGAGCTTATATCCTTTATCTCATAGGGTATCCTGAGGTCGGGTTTATCGGTTCCGTACTTATCCATTGCCCCGGAATAAGTTAAACTTTTAAAAGGTGTCTTTATCTCTTTGGAGAGGAGCTCCCTGAAAAGGGTCTTAATATATTCCTCCAGCAGGGCCTTTATATCATCCTGGTCAATAAAAGACATTTCCAAGTCAAGCTGGGTAAATTCAGGCTGGCGGTCCTGCCTTAAATCTTCGTCCCTGAAACATTTTACAATCTGAAAGTACCTGCCCAGCCCGCCCACCATTAAAAGCTGCTTGAAAAGCTGCGGAGACTGGGGGAGGGCATAAAATTTACCCCTGTTTATTCTTGAAGGGACCAGAAAATCGCGGGCACCCTCGGGAGTTGAACGGGTAAGGAACGGTGTTTCCACTTCGTAGAATCCCTCCGAAGAAAAAAAGTTTCTGGTAAGCTGGAAAAAATGATGCTTAAAAGCGATATTGCGCTTCAGTCGGCCCCTCCTCATTTCAAGATACCTGTATTTAAGCCTTGTCTCCTCCCCGACAGTGTCAGAGGATTTTAAGTCAAAAGGAAGTTCAGCAGAGGTATTAAGCAGCTCTGTTTCCAGAACATTTATTTCAATCTCTCCCGTCTCCAGCTTATCGTTTTCCGTGCCGGGCGGCCGGGGAACCACCTTTCCCTTTACCCCGATTACATATTCATTTCTAAGTGAATGGGCCAGTTTCAGCAGCGCTTTTTCTTTTTTAGGGGAGAGGGAACTCTTTTCCCTACCGAAAACAATCTGGGTTTTTCCGTGAAAATCCCTTAGGTCAATAAAGACCACCCCCCCGTGGTCCCTCCAGCCTGAAACCCAACCGGCCAGGAGTACCTCTTTATCTTTATCTTTAATTCTTAATTCTCCGCAGTTAACTGTTGGTTTCAGCATTTTACCTGTTTTATTATTTCCTCCGTATCTGTTAAAGCTGTAAGCTTCTGGTCCCCGGTTTTCATATCCCGTATTGAAACCGCACCCTTTTTCTTCTCCTCGCCTCCCATGACTGCCGTAAAAAGGGCCCCCCGCCGGTCAGCCGACTTAAACTTTTTCCCTGCCGGAACCTCTTCATAATCTTCCTCGACCGAAATACCGGCCCGGCGAAGATTTATCGCAAGCTGCTCCGCAGCATCCATATCCCCCCCCTCCAGTAACGCTATATAGACCCTGGGAAGAGCCCCGGCTTTCAAAACCGACCTCTGGGAAACCCTTTCCATTCCCATTGCCCAGCCGCAGGCAGATACATCCGGACCTCCCAAATCCCGGACCAGGCTGTCATACCGCCCGCCGGCCAGAAGGACATCGGAACCGGTTCCCGCCTCAAAGACCAGCCCGGTATAATAATCAAGTCCCCTTACCAGGCGGGGATCTACAGTATAGTTTATATCTTTTTTATCCAGAATTTCCAGGTATCTTTTAAAATGGTTTCCGCATCCTTCACACAAGTGCGCGCTGATTAAAGGTATGCGGCTGTACTGACGCCGGCATTTTTCTTTTTTGCAGTCCAGCACCCTCAGCACATTCGTGGAAGACCTTCTTTTGCAGTCAGAACATAAACTGATACCGGGGGCAGATAGAAACCGCTTAAGCTGTTTCCTGTAAGTAGCCCGGCATTTAAAACATCCTATGCTGTTAACCCTTATCTTAAAACCGCTGATTCCTGAAGTTCTTAAAACCTCCCAGGCGGCTGCAGTTATCTCCACGTCCGAATAAACAGAACCAGGACCAAAAAATTCACAGCCCAGCTGATAAAACTGGCGGTACCTGCCTTCCTGGGGTTTCTCGTACCTGAACATAGGACCGAAATACATCACTTTTTCACGGACCCTGCCTTCCAGCACCCCCGCCCCCACCATTGCTCTCACCACACCGGCCGTACCCTCAGGGCGCAGAGAAAGATTCCTTTTTTTTCTGTCCTTAAAAGCATACATCTCTTTTTTTACTATATCCGTATCTTCACCGATTGTCCTTGAAAAAAGAGAAGCATATTCCACCGCGGGAATATATATGCTCCTGAACCCCCGGTTAACCAGAACGGAACGGGCCCTGGAGATTATCATATCCCATTTCACGGATTCAGGATAGGCAATATCCCTCATTCCCCTGATTGTATTTATTTTTTTCATAAAGCTTAAACTACGCCCGGCCGAACAACCTTTTTTTAAAAATAGAGGAAGGAATCAGCCGGCACCGATTATAATAAATCCCGCCGCCCCTTTCAAGATAAACTTTAATTGGAATACGACCACCTGGGTCCGGTCGGTGTATCTTTTATTTCTATACCCTTTTCAGCAAGGGAATCCCTTATGGCGTCGGCTCCCCTGTAATCCCCCTTTTTTCGTAAATCTTCTCTTTCCTTCAGCATAGACTCTATTTCTTTTGAATTAAAAGTTTCTTCCATATTAACTCTTATGCCTAAAACTTCTTCAAGAAGCTTAAGATATCCAATACCTTCTTTTATATCCGCGCCGTTATGTGTGCCGGAATAAAATTTATCCAGCAGAGGTGATATCTTTTTAAATATCTCCCCTATCGCCCCGGGCGTATTTAAGTCGTCCCTTAACGCTTCAAGAGCACTGTTTTTCCCTTCCTGATCTATATGGAAGCTCTCTTCTGGGGCCCGGGCTAAAAGCTCTTTTTTAAACTCCTTAAGCCTGGCTAGAGCCTTTTCAGATTCCTTTAAAAGGCGGGGGCTGAAATCCAGTGACTGCCTGTAGCCTGCGCCCAGCAGATAAAGCCTGAGAGCCATGGGGTCATACTCCTTAAGAATAGAAGAAAGCATAAAGAAATTTCCGGTACTTTTAGCCATCTTGTCCCCTTTAAGGGTAACCATTCCGTTATGCATCCAGTAGTTTGCCGGCACCTCCCCGGTCAAGGCCGCGCTCTGGGCTATTTCATTTTCATGATGGGGAAAAATAAGGTCAAGGCCGCCGCCGTGGATATCAAATTTTCTTCCCAGGGATTTCTCAGACATTACCGAACATTCTATATGCCATCCGGGACGCCCCCGGCCCCAGGGGCTCTCCCAGCCGAATTCGGGGTCCTTTTTCCACAGGGCAAAATCTTCAGGGGCTTCTTTTTCGGAATTAGGGGCGCCTGATCTAAGATCCTCAACTTTTCTTCCCGAAAGCCTGCCGTAAGAGGGAAACTTTGAAGTCCTGAAATATATACTCCCGCCGGATTGATAAGCCATTGATTTTTCTATAAGCTTTTTAATAAATTCTATAATTGAGGGCACTGTTTCTGAAACCCTAGGATATTCATCCGCCTCTTTTACATTAAGCCTTTTCATGTTTTCCATAAAGCTCCCGGTAAAGGTATCTGCAATCTCCCGGGGCGATTTACCTGACTCTTTAGATTTGTTTATTATCTTATCATCTATATCAGTTATATTCTGAATATATTTTACCTTATAGCCTAAAAAATCCAGGAGCCTTTTCAAAACGTCAAAAACGATATAGCATCTTGCATGCCCCAGGTGAGATTCCCCGTAGGGGGTAATCCCGCAGACATACAGACCGGCCTCTCCCCCTTTAATAGGCCTAAACCGCTCTTTGCGGGAAGTAAGGGTATTATAAATTGAAATGCTCTTCATCGGCTGAAATCCGGGGCAGGTATGATGGTGGCTACCGCAATTACAGAAACCGCCTCTCCCTTTCCCTCTGCCCCAAGGCCTTCCTTCGTAGTGGCCTTTATATTTATATCCTCTTCAGGCATGCAAAGGGCGGAGGCTATATTTTTTTTCATCTTACTGCAGTGAGGCGAAAGAGGGGGGCTCTGGCATACAATGGTCATATCAATATTATTGACCCCGTAATTTTTTTCTTCCAGCATATCGCGCACCTTTTTCAGAAGTATAATAGAACTTATATTTTTATAGGAATCATCAGAATCAGGAAAATGAGTTCCTATATCTCCCATCCCTCCCGCGCCCAGAAGCGCGTCGGCAAGCGCATGCACTGCCACATCCGCATCCGAATGGCCTTTCAGGCCCCGGGAGGATTTGATTTCCAATCCGCCAAGTATAAAGCTTTCACCCTCTTCCAGCCTGTGTATATCATAACCTATTCCGGTTTTCAATTTATTCTAAGCCTCCTTTCATTCGGCATATTTTTTCATAGTCAGACCTGTCTGTAATTTTTATATTTTTTCTGTCGCCGGGAACCAGGTTTATATTAATCCCCGCCTCCTGCGCCAGAGATGAAGAATCGGTATAGACCTTTTTTTTTCTTTTCCTGTAAGCCATTCTTATATCCTCTGTTAGGTAACCCTGAGGAGTCTGGATTAAAAAAACTTTTTCCCGGTCAACACTCCTAATTTCCCCATCCAGCATACACTTAACAGAAGAGGAAGGGCTGACCGCAGGGACTGCCGAACCCTTCCGGCAGGTCTCTTTGATAACCCGTTCTATAACTTGAGGAGGGCATAGAGGCCGGGCGGCATCATGTATAAGAACATATTTATTTTTAACTTTTTCCAGCCCTCTTTCAACCGACTGTTCCCTTAATTTTCCGCCCCCTACTAGCTCTGTCTCATTTGAAAACCCACCCAGTTTTCGGGCCCTTTCCTTACTTAAATCCCGGGGATAAACCGCAATTACCTGGTCAACCTCCTTAAAGCCAAAAAAAAGATCGCAGGAGGTCCGGGCTATGGTTTTTCCCCGTAAAGAAAAAAACTGTTTTGCCCCGCCAAACCTTTCCCCCCTACCCGCAGCCATTATTATAACGCTAATCAGCCCGCGCAAATATCATTTTCCCCGACGGTTTCTGCAAAACACTCTTCACTGTAACCTCTACTTTTCTGCCTATATGCCTTTTACCGCCGTCCACCACGATCATTGTGCCGTCATCCAGAAAACCTACTCCCTGTTCGGGGTCCTTCCCTTTCTTTATTATAAAAATTTCCACTGCTTCACCGGGCAGAAGACGGGGTTTCAGGGCATTAGCCAGGTAATGTATGTTAAGTACTTCAACCCCCTGGGCTTCGGCAGACTTGGTAAGATTAAAATCACAGGTTATAAGCTTTGCCTTTATCTCCCTGCAGATTTTTATAAGCTTGGCATCGGCATCCTTTATTTCCGGATAATCCTTATCATAAATTTTTACTGACGCTTTTTTGCTTTCCATAATGGAGGTAACAATATCCAGTGCCCTCCTTCCTTTTTTACGTTTTTCCTCTTCAGGGGAATCGGCAAAGGCCCGGACCTCATCCATTATAAAAGAAGGAATAATTATAATCCCGTCCAGGAACCCGGTCTCCAATACATCTGAAACCCGGGCATCTATTATGGCCGAGGTATCCAGGGCCTTCATTTCCCTGAATATTCTTTTGCCTGTAAGCTTTATCTCCCGGTCAAGAAGGTCCAGTTCACTTTTTTTGTTAACTGCTATAAGCATTCCGATATAAGCCAGGACTATGCTTAAAAGAAGGCGGTAGTTATCAAAAGCAAGGGTTACCTGGGGGGAATCAATAAGAGCGGGAATACTGTAGCTTATCAGGCTTGCAGAGACCAGACCCAGTATTATTCCCACGGCAGCGGCAATCATATCGTCCAGGTGCACTTTCTGAATTATAATTTCCACCCCTATTACTCCTACCGCAACAGCCGTGCCCAGAAGTATGCCTCTGGAGTCCCGGGAAATCTGAATATAACCTATTACCGGACCCGCCACTATAACCGCCAGCCTTGCTAAATATATAAACATAATTTTTAAGTTCTCCTTTTCTTCAGGTATGAATAATTATTAATTTAAACCGGAATCAGCTATCAGCTTCCGGATCTTTTTATTATATTCTTAATTCCCCCTACATCTTTTAAGGATATAACCTTCAGCCCCCCCTGTCTCTGCATACCCTCTTTCCGGGGCACAACCGCAATTTTAAAGCCGTTTCTTTCCGCAAAATTCAGCCTCCTTTCCATGTCACTGACCCCGCAAACTTCACCCGCCAGACCCGTCTCACCTATAAATATACTCTTTTCGGGAGGAGGAATTCCCTTTATATTTGAATAAAGGGCTGCCAGAACGGCCAGGTCCGCGCTTCTGGCAGAGATGTTAATCCCGCCGCCAACATTAAGATATATATCTGATGCGGCAAGCTTGAGTTTCATATGCCTGGAGGCTATGGCCGAGAGCATAAGAAGCCTCTGCCTGGAAAATCCGCTGGTTCTTCTCAGGGGATACTCAAAATAACTCTCACTGACAAGGGCCTGAATCCTGGCCGTCTGGTAACGGCTGCCGGACTTAATGCAGGTGATAACTTCTCCGGCCGGGGACGGGCCGGAACGGGCGGCCGAAAGGTCTTCCTCTTCCCCAAGGCCCTCAGATCCCATCCTGTAAAGAAGAAAATCCCCGCAGGGTCCGAATCTGTTTTTAACAATGTTTAAAATACGCAGCTCCGAGTCAATTGCATCGATATAAGCTACCGCATCCACCATATGCTCCAGAAGCTTGGGGCCGGCAATGCTGCCCTGTTTTGTAATCTGACCGGAAATAAAAAGGAGTGCTCCGCTGTTTTTAGCTATGGAAACAAGCCGGGCAGTGCTTTTCTTAACCTGCTTAATAGTTCCCGGAGAACCGGTTTCAGAGGGTAGAGCCACTGCCTGAATGGAATCGGTAAAAATAACATCCGGACTCTTTTTTCTTATTTCCTTTTCTGCCGCGCCCAGATCGGAATTTGCAAGCAGGCGTATATTTTCCCCTTTAACTGAAAGCCGCTCAGAATGCAGCTTTATCTGTGCCGGATTTTCCTCGCCGCTTATATATAGTATCTTTTTTCCTTTTTTTGAAAGAGCTCCCGCCAGCTGAAGAAAAAGGGTGCTCTTCCCCACTCCGGGCGGCCCTCCCAAAAGCAGCGTCTCTCCCCTGACAAATCCCCCTCCGAAGAGACGGTCAAAACCTTTAAGACCGGAAGAGATTCTGCTGCCGCTTTCTGCAGAAACCTCACTCAGCTTAATTGCGGGAGAAGAAATATAACTTTCCCCCCCCTCTTCAGAAATGTCATAGCTGCTGGCCTCTACCAGGCAGTCCCACTGGCGACAGGAAGGGCAGCGGCCCATCCATTTAACTGAAACATATCCGCATTCAGCGCATTCGAAATCCGTCATTCCAGTTTAATAGATATACCAGACCTCACCTCTCCCCGGGAAAGTATATCCTCGTAGCTTACTCCCAGCATCAGA
>PWQF01000069.1 GCA_003556865.1 Elusimicrobiota bacterium
AGGGCAATTCCCCAGCTTCCCGCGCCCAAAACAGCAATATCAGACTGAGCGTTTTTCTTTGCCATACCAAAGGCGTTTGATATTTTCCCGGTGCTGAAAAATTATAAGTCCGGCCACAAGAGCTGCCAGCCAGGTATACTGCCTGTAGCCCATAAAATAAGCAATAAACGGAAAAGCAAGAGAAGCCATTACCGAACCAAAAGAGACAAACTTAAAGACAGAAGTTACTGCGGTAAATATTATTACCACCAGAATGGTTGGAGTGGTGGCCAGAAACAAAAATATTCCCACGCTGGCTGCCACCCCCTTGCCCCCTTTCAATTTAAGGAAAGGGGAGAAATCATGTCCCAGTATTACCGCCAAAACCACTGCAGGCACAAGAAGTGAAGCCATTTCAGTCTGGCTGGCAAGGTAGGCGGGATAATAGCCTTTTGCTATATCCAGTAATAGAACAGGTAGCCCCAGTTTATATCCGTACATCCTGTATACATTTGTTGCTCCCGGATTTTTACTGCCCACAGAGGTTATATCAACGCCCTTAAACATTTTTGTGACTATATATGAAAAAGGGATTGAACCTATAATATAAGCGGCCAGAACGACTCCCATAATATATGCAGTCTTATTCATCTTGTTCCTTTAAGTGAGGATTTTAATTTTACTTTAACCGGCACCCCGTAATACTTAAACTCCCTGTAAATGGAATTTCTAATATAATTTTTCCAGGATTGTTGAATTTTGTCAAGACGGGGATGCCTGACAAAAATAGTAAAGACAGGAGGATTAACCCCTGTCTGGGCCATAGAAATAACCCTGGGCCTTTCATTTGCCGCCGGAGGCGGAGGTTTTTTATCAACTGCCTTTTTTAAAAACAGATCCAGCTCTTCCTGTGGAACCCGCTTATGGGCATTTAGGTATACCCGGTTTACAGTCCTGTAAAGATTCTCAAGCCCTTTTCCGGTAGAAGCTGATATAAGAATAAAAGGAGCAAAATCAAGATAAGGCATAGTCTGCCGGAAACTGATTTCATAGGCTTCCTTAATACCCTCGTTTTTTTCCGTCAGATCATATTTATTGCCCGCGGCCACCACCCCGCACCCGGATTCAATTATCCAGCCCCCTATTCTCTTATCCTGAAAACTTAAAGGAAGAGTTAAATCCATCATTAAAACAGTGACATCCGAAAACTCTATTTCTTTCCTGGAAGCGGTCATACTTATTAAATCCTCGGCCTTTTTTCCCCTCTTTTTTCTCCACATTCCCGCAAGATCCGCCAGTTCCCAGCTATGGCCTTGAAGCTCTACCGGGCAGCGGGCCGGATTTCTGGTTGTTCCCGGCATCCGGTCCACAATAACTCTTTCCTCCCCGCTTATTTTATTTACCAGGGTGGATTTTCCCACATTAGGCTTGCCTGCAATGGAAAGAACCCTTAGCCCCGGCTCCGTTTCCCGTTCTTTTTCTAAACGAAGATTACTAGATATAAAATCAACGCAGGCGCTTATATTTCTCTTATGCATAGCGGAAACGGTTACCATATTTTTAAAACCCAGCGAGTAAAATTCAGCGGAATCCTTTTCATGCAGAGGAAGGTCTGCCTTATTTACCACCAGAAGAACCGGCTTAGAAGTTTTCCTCAGTTTCTGGGCCACATCTTCATCTGCGGGAAGAAGCCCTTCCTTTAAATCCACTACAAATAAAATTATTTCTGCCTGTTTAAGAGCTGCATCCACCTGCATATTTATTTTTTCCTCAAAAGGGTCCCCAGTCTTCATAATAAGTCCGCCGGTATAAACTAAAAGACATTTTTTGCCCGCTGTGGGATAAAAAAGAGAATAGGTTCTATCCCTGGTCATCCCCGGATTTGAAGATACAAGAGCTTTTTTTCTATCCAGCAAAGCATTATAAAGCGTTGACTTGCCCACATTGGGCCTTCCTACTATTGCGGCGCTGCTAATCATACGGGGTCCGTCTTTAATACTGCCAGCCTGAAGGCCCTCATCATATAGTGTATTCCGCTAAGGGCAGTAAAAAGTGCTGTTAAAATAAAAGAGTTGTATAACAGGCCTGATGGAATATTAGCTATACCAGTAATCTGCCATATAACGGCAACAACGGTAATCATCTGAAGAAAAGTGGTTATTTTACTTAAGATCGAGGGAGCTATTATATTTATGTTCTTAACTATATTCATTCCTATCCATCCTATAAATAAAAGCAGGTCCCGGAAAACTATAATGATAGCTACCCAGGCCGGAACCAGCCCCATATAGGCCAGGGAAACAAAGGCCGATAAAAGCAGCAGCTTATCCGCCATAGGATCAAGAAAAATACCCAGGGATGAAATACTTTTTGTTTTTCTGGCTATTATACCGTCCAGGGCGTCACTGAATGCCGCCGCTAAAAATATAATTAAAGCAATACCGGGGCGGGGGGGCTGGGAAACCAGAAAAATTAAAAAGACCGGAACCAGAACTATTCTTAAAAGTGATATTAAATTGGCTGCGTTCAATTTAGGATATAATCCCTGAAAATTTCTGCCGGCTCCCGGTCCATAACGGCCTTAAGCAATATAAAACTGTTTTTATATTTTCTTTCCATAACTCTGCTGTTTTTATATACCGCATTTAAGATATCCTGTCTGCTCTGTGGTATTTTCAGTTTCACGGTTTCCATATTCTTTTCAATTATTTTGCTTATTTCATCTTTCAGCAGGTTTATCCCCATTCCTTCAGCAGCAGAGATAAAAACTTCCGGAGATTTACCTTTTCTGACACCGGGAGACCGGGAAAGCCGATCTATTTTATTGTATGCCTTTATTACCGGTTTGTCCAGGGCATTAAGTTCTCCCAGGACCTCCTCCACCGACTCTATCTGGTGGCGGTAGTTTTCAGAGGAAAAATCTATAACATGTACCAGAAGGTCCGCCTCTTTAACCTGCTGCAGGGTAGCCATAAAAGCCTCAACCACCTGGTGGGGGAGTTTCCTTATAAACCCCACCGTATCGGTTACAAAGGCCTCATAATTCCCGAAATCAACTTTTCTGGTCCGGGCTGAGAGAGTGGAAAAAAGCTTATTAGCGGTACCTACCCCTGAATCCGCAAGGGTATTAATAAGAGTTGATTTCCCTGAATTGGTATATCCCACAAGACAAATATTTTTTCTAAACATTTTCTTTCTTTTTTTTCTCATTGTTTCTCTCTGGGATGAAATTTTCTTAAGTTTTCTTTTTATATCGACTATCCTGTCATTTATTATACGACGGTCTATATCAATCTTTTTCTCTCCCGGGCCCCTCCTGGTACCCAGACCCCCTCCCAGCCTTGAAAATTCAGTCCATATATTTTTAAGCCGGGGCAGGAAGTACTCCAGCTGGGCAAGTTCAACCTGCAGCTTTCCCACGCTGGTGGCAGCATGAAGGTTAAATATGTCCAGAATGAGTCTGGTACGGTCAATAACCTTACACCCCAGTATCTCCTCAAGATTGCTTTCCTGGGTGGGGGAAAGTTCATCATCCACAACCGCCAGGTTTGCTTCCAGTCTTTTTATATGCTCCTTAAGCTCCGAAGCCTTTCCCGGACCCAGGTAAGTTGAAGGATGGGGGAAAGATCTTTTCTGAATAAACTTGGCTTCGACCTTTATTCCTGCCGTACGGGCCAGCTGGTACAATTCCGAAAGACTTTCGGAAACAGGAACCTTATCCGGCCTATCTATTCCCGCCAGTACCGCCTTTTGTTTTTCCTCTTTGGTATATTTATTCATAAAAGTATATAAGTAACCTTCAGGGCCCGCTTTTAAGAGTTTTATTTAGATAAGAATCTCCTAAACGAGCCCGGCTTTATTATATAAAAATGAGCTTTAATGGCAAGAATTGAAATTAACTGAAAAATATGTATTATGTATCAGAGTATTGGCAGTCTCATTAAAAAAAGGAGGATAAACATGAGCAATGAAAACGGTTTGAAACCGGTAATAGATAAGGATTCCTGCACAGGATGTACTATATGCGTTGAAGAATGCCCTACCGAGGCTCTCGATATAGCTGAAGATGTGGCTGTACTTGCAAATCCTGACGTCTGTGACAGCTGCGGAGTATGCGAGGAAGTATGTCCGGTAAGCTGCATTACAATGGAATAAATATTTTAAACTCTCTTAATTCAGAAAAAATAAGAGATGTTTTTTTTCTTAATTTCCCGGAGGCTGAAACTGGATATTCAGGCTCCGGGAAATAATGCAGGCAATATCCCATATAACTGACTCTTCTTCATAATGACAGCTTTAAGCTCTTCCCTTATAGGCCTGCTTGCTTCTGCCGGTTTCACAGCCCTTTTCCGCATATTTTTTTCGGCTTTTGAGTTCCCCCTTTTTTATTTTCCCGTAATTTTTTTTATTTTTTCTCTTGAACTTTTATTTTGCCTGCTGGTCTGCTCCAAAAAAGAAAAACAGATAACTTTTTCACCTCAAAAATTTATTTTCCCCTGGAGTTTTTCTTTGCTTTTAGCTCTGCTTCTGGTTATGATCTCCCGATTTGCGCTGGGTCTGGGATACAACTCACCCCTGCCCTGGTATGCAATTACTCTTTATCCGGCCCTTATTCTTTTTCCCCTGGCCGCCTATACTTCCGCCCTAGTGACAGCACTACTTAGGTACAGGCTTAATTTTTCATTTTTTCTTGCGGGGGCTTCGGCTTTTCTCTTAGCGGACATTTTTTTCATAGATAATATCTATCCTATTACCCTTGCTCTGGGTATTTTTTTCGGCGCTGCTTTTTTTATGATATTTTATCACCCCCGCAGAATTGCCCGTTTTATTTACGCCCTGGCCGGAGCCCTTATCATATACGGTCTTTTCAGTTTCCCGCCGGATAAAATACATTTTTCTATTAGAAGCCTGGACAGGGAGCCTTATTCCGAATACCTGGGAGGAAAAATAACTTCCTACGGTGAAGCAGCCCTGCACAAAGTAGATAAAGAGAGTTACCGGCTTTCTCTTAATCATACCCTCCTTTTCACTCAGGATGAAAAGGGGGAAGAAATAGAGGAGTTGATACATCTTACTATGCTTCAGTATCCCTGGGCAGAAAGAGTTCTTATAATCGGCCACTGGGGCCGGGCTTTAGAGGAACTTTTACGATATCCGGATATTAGAAGCATTTACTGGGCCAGCCCCGTTCCAGAACTTCATTCATTTTTAAATGATTTTATGCCCTTAAACATACCCGAAGTGGATAAGGTAAGAATATTGCGGGGTTCTGAAGGAAGAAATTTTATTGACCGTTTCAGAGAAGAGAATTTTTTTGATGTGGCCATAATAGCCCTGCCTGACCCCGTTAATATTTTTTTTAATCGTTATTACACTTATCATTTTTTCAGGGAACTGAGACAATCGGCGGCAAACCATTCCCTGACAGCCTTAAGACTCAGGTCCGGAGGCCGCAGGAGAAGTCCCAATGAACAGATTCTCTCAGCTGCTGTCTTTCGAAGTCTTAGAGAATTCTTTCCCAATACTTTTCAGACCTACAGCAAACGTCCCCTGATTTTATCTTCACCTGAAAGAGGCTTTACAACCTCAACCCGGGCCCTGGGCGAATACCTTAAAACCCTGGAAAATCCGCCGGGCCATATAACTCCCTCCCTTTTAAATTACAGGATGAGGCCTCCGGAGGATATGCACAGATTTATAGATATTCCGGGCTCAACTCTTAACACCGATTTAAAACCCGCATCCCTTAAATACTCATTTAACGAAATGATTTATTCTTTTGGACTGTGGAGAGGACTACTGGTTGAAATGACAGAAAATGTGGACCCTCTTATAGTTTACCTTATTTTTTTTGCGGCCCTGATAGCAGCTCTGGCTGCATTTAGAAAAAAAACTGATTTCTTTAAGGCTTCAACTACTTTTGGTTTTTCGGCATTTATACTATTTTTCTTTATATGGAATACGGCAGCTCTTCTTCACTCCGGAAGCGGAAAGCTTTATTCTCATATATCCTTGGTTGCCCTGGGAGGGTGCGCAGCTTTTTTCCTGCTGCTTAAACTTACCGGGATAAAAAGAGAAGCTGCTTCTTACTCAAGAACCAGCCGGTTTCTTTTGCCCGCTGCCTTATTTTTCATTATGCTCACCGTCTTTTTTGAAATTTCTTTTTCCCCCCCTTCCCCGCCGGCGGCATTTTTTATGGTCCTGGCCGGGAGCTTTTTAATTGGCGGAGCCGGAATTTGCGCTTTTATATCCGCCTTTCAAATAAACTCTTCAGAAAAAATAGCTGCCAAACCCGTTACTTTAGCCTATCCCATTATAGGAGCTTCTGCTGCTGCCGGCTTAAGTATTTTCATACTTCCCATTATGGGGCTGGTGGAAGTATTTCCCCTGAATATTATTCTTATTCTCTCTCTTCTCTTTTTTCTAAATAGCTAGAGCTCTGCTCTAAAATCCACCGGGTTTTATCCCTGAAAAGCTCCGCCTCTATACCCGCTCCGGCAGAAATTTCCTCAAAACTCTGACCCTCTTTTAACTTTTGAATAACTTCTTTCTCGGTTAAGTAGGTGGAAGAAGAAATAAAAAGGATTTTAACACACTCCTCTTCTGAATATCCCTTATCCATAAGCCTGGTTACATCTTTAACCGGCACTGAAAAATGAGCGGCAATAACCCCTTCCCTGGTGTCAAGTTCCCGCCGGGGTACACTCCTGCAGGCGGAAAAAGCAAAGACCGCGGCCAGAAAAAAAACTGATAATTTATTCATTATTAAACTCCTTCTCATTAAACACTTCTGCCCTGAAACTGAACAGCCGGGCGGCGGGATCTTTAAAGGCATCGGCAGCCAACCCGGCCTTATCCCGGCAAAGGCTGCTTAAAAACTTTTCTTTATCCCACCCGGTTTCATAGGCAACCTGGGGCAGATAGACTCCTTTCCTTCCTTCTTTTTCTACTATTACACCCTCACCCGGCACCTTTATTTCACCGGGCCCGGAAACTTCTCGGGGTAAGCTGAGAACTGAAATTTCTATTATCAGGCCTTTAATTTCCTCCGGAGTTACCGGAGGGAAGCGGGGGTCAGCTACGGCAGCGCTTACTGCCATATCCCTTACTGATACCGCAAGTTTATTTTCCGGCTCTATACAGCCCAGGCAGCCCCTGAGCCTTCCTGAACTTTTAAGAGTTACAAATACCCCCCTTTTTTTCTCAAGCTCCTTATCGTTTACCCGGGGTTCATATTTAATCTTTTCCATTAGATACTTTTCAATTGATTTCCGGGCTATTTTTAGAAGTTTAATTTTCTGATAATCTTTTAAATTCATAATTTTTCCTTTTCTTACCTCACCTTAATCCGGCTCCTTTATCCGGAGGAATATTTTTTACATTAAAGTAGGAGTATTCAAAATAAATATTTTCATCATACTCCGCCCTCACAGCTATCATATAAGTGCCCATTCTAAGTGAAGGGGAAGCATTTACTTTAGCTTTAAACCCAACCTCTGCCCTGCCCCTCGGCTCCAGCGAATTGATATTAAAATCTTCTAACTCAATACTAATCTTGTCTATAACAAGAGGTTCCAGTCTCAGGGAATCGATTTTATCTTCACCTTTATTTTCCACGCTGACAGTTCCCCGGAAATATTCACCGTTTACAATCTCCTCCCTGGTGCTGATTGTTATATTCAGCGTATGGGGGCTGTTAAACCTTGAAAATGCCCTGCCGGAGGCTGCAAGCCACTCCTCTTTTCTGTAAGGCCCTCTCCTTCCCCTTAAAATTCTGGAGATATCATTTACAAAAGCCCCCCTCATATTATGATTCGTGGCCAGTTCATCTATACCTTTTTCCAGCCGCATTCCGAACTCCTGCGGACCGGGCGGCTTAATGCTGTACTGATGGACAGGCCAGTCAACCTGATTTCCGGCCATTATATTTACCCTTCCTCCCTTTAAATAACTAGACCAGCTTCTGACAAAGTTATTAAACCTGCCCCTGTCGGCCTCATACATCATTACCGAAATAACGTCAGCTCCCGCAGCCTGAAACATAAAAGGATCCTGGCCGTGCTCGTGCCCTTTATCCCAGCTCAACACAAAAAGCCAGAGAGGCTTGCTCAGACCGGATTCCCTTTTAATCCGTTCTATAATTTTTGACATTCTCCGGGCCCGCCACCAGTTCCAAAGCTGCTTTGTGGGATGTCTGCGGTTTAAGGGGTCGGACAATAGCCTTCCCAGCCATTTCATCCTCTCTTCCCGGGAATAACCTTCCCAATCCCCGGGAACTTCTATATTCATGGACTGAACAAATTCGTCTACCAGTTCCAGTCCGGCTACAGCCGGGGCAGGACGGATATAATCAAGTCCCACATAATCAATATCTTCCACGGTTTCAAAATAGGAAACCATATCGATTATGTCTCTAGTTCTCCTTGGATCCATTATTGATATACCGTTGGTCTGGTAAAGCTCATCCGCTGCTCTTCTGTAGGCATAACTGTAGCTGTACCAGTCCGGTCTGAGGTTGAAAACCCCGAAAGCCCTGAAGGCCACTACCCATGCTCCGAAATCAAGTCCTGAATCCTTTGCTGCCGCTGCAAATTCTTCCAGTGTTTCCAGGTTATCCTTTAACCAGGGATAGCTGTAATCAAGATCTCCGCTGGAATAAGAGGCTGTCTGGGCACCCAGGTACCACAGGCTATTCCCTCCTATATACTTAATCCATTTAAAAATTGCCTCATACCCCTCTCTCTCTTTTGAGCCCGGGGCCCGGAGGTTAAAAGCTCTAATTCTTCTTGTAGTCTCCATTGTCATAACTTTTAAAGGTTCCGGAAATTCCGCGCGGGGCCTGGGTGAATGTATCGTAAACAGACCTTCCCAGCCCTTAGGGTTGCCTTCCCCCGCATACCTAATTCTGTATACCCCTGTTTCAGCTGCCCAGGGGACAGGAAAACTCCCGGACC
>PWQF01000112.1 GCA_003556865.1 Elusimicrobiota bacterium
GCTTACCCACCTTATACTACTTGGCCGGACATAGCTGAACATCATTTGAACTGTTTGGCTATAATCCTTCTCCCAGCCGGGATAAATTACTATCGGGTCAAAATGAAATCCCACTTCCCAACCCCGCTGCGCGCATCTGCGGGCGGAAAGAAGCCTTTCCTTAAGGGAGGAGGAATAAAACTCATTCTTATCTATAAAATCCTGGGGGTTTAGAGACCAGGATATAACTGAGTTTTTTGAAGGTTTCATCTTTAATATATTTTCTATATTGGAGCTCTTGGTTTTAAGTTCAAGAACCGAACTGCCCGAAGAAAAAAACTGAATAAGTATTTTAGAAAACCCGGTGAGCTTATCCAGGGCCAGGGAATCGGTGAACTCGCCTGTTCCGTAACGCCGTCCGGGTAAAAGATTACCTTCCATATTCTTTATGAAGTCCCGGGGATTAGCGGGAATAACGATGCCCGGCAGGTTGGAATACTCCTGGAGATAACAGTAAGTACATTCATAAGGACATCCAAAACCCATATTTATTATATTGTATCCGCAGTTTACAGAACCCGAAGTGCAGGGACAACTTTTTAAAAAATCATATTTTTCTCCTGTTATAAAAAAATTTTTGGCGCGGGAATTATATGAATGAATTGAAAAAGTCTGTTTTTTCATAAACTCTTTCAAAGATTTTATTTTTATTTTATTTACAGAAGGATATTCCTTTAAAACATTTTTAAAAACCGGGGATATTTC
Source organism: Elusimicrobiota bacterium (assembly GCA_003556865.1). Next base: position 745 of record PWQF01000112.1, read on the forward strand.
GCCGGCACTATCGTAGTAAATATTTTCGGGCCGGGGACTTTTTCTGCCGATTGGAGCTTTAAGTTCTTTTTTAATATCAAGCGAGGGAAGGTAGGGCTTGATCTCATTTTCAGGAGTTAAGGGAAACCTTCGCTTAAGAAGGTATTTTTTCATATCACTGAAGGAATAAAGCTTTTTTTCCTCTAAATCTCTGAAAAGAAAGAAATACTCCAGCTTCTCCCGGGAGCTGATTTCAAATATAAGCCGGGATATCTCTCTTTTTTTATTTACTCCAAGGCGTGGAAACCGGGCGGAAACTTCTTTTATGATCCGGAGGGCTTTACTCACTACTTAAAAATTTCATAAGCATTAAAGCCAGGCTCCTGCGGCTCCCCTTAATCTTCTCCCTTATATCCCGATGAAACCGGTCATAATAATTAATATTCCCGGGGGTATCTGAACAGTAAAAAAGTGCGGCAGCTTCCATTGAACAGGCTTCTGCGGCAGAAAAGACCATTGAAGATTCCATATCTAAACAGTCTATCCTTAAATCTTTTAATTTTTCTTTATGTTTTTCCTGCAGGTAAAAAGAAGAGACTGTGGCGCATCGGACCGGTTTAATTTTATCCCCACCCAGTTTTAAAATTTCTTTTGTAAGTTTCCCCGGAGGATAAAAAGTCTGAATATTTTTATATTTACCCCCGGTTAAAAAATAAGAAAAGCTCTCTAGGTTAAGTGATTCTGCGGCAACCGCTTTTAAAGCAATATTTATACTCAAACCACCGCAGCTGCCAAAGAGTATAACTTTTCTGCACCGGGTCTGCCCAAGCTCCATTACGCAGTCTCCGGCAAGGGAACGGTCCTTAAGGCTTATGATAGAAATATTTTCTCCTGAAGCCAGGTCAAAAAAGAGTCCCTTTTTCAATGAAAAAGTCTTAATGGACTTAAAAAGATTCCGGTCATTGGATGGGAGCAGTATGCAGGTCTCTTTTACAAGGCTCGGAGGTCCGCCGAAATTTTTTGCAAACCCTTCAGACATCAGCGGCCCAAAAAATTTCTCAACCTTTCTTCGGTCTCTTTTCCTCTTTCCCTTAAAAGCTCTTCAATTTCTTTTCTTTTTTTATCAATCTCCTCTTCCGCTTCCCTTTGCTTTTCCTTAACCATTTTTCGGCCTCTTTCCAAAGAAGCCTCTGTTTCTTTACGCAGTTGGTCTGCTTCCTGAAGCACTCTTCTCTTCAAGGGCTCTATCTCCCGGTCAATAAACTCCTGTACCTGGGTCCGGGCCGAACTTATCTGCCGGTCCAGTTCGGCTTTAAGTCTTTGTGAAAGAATTCTGTCAATATTTGATGAAATATTAAAGGAAGGAGCCCGTCTTTTCCCTCTAACTTTCACTACAATATCTATCTCTGGATCATCCAGGCGTATATATTCCAGCCAATCAGACGGAAGGAGCCCTCTTCCTCTCCAGGTTATATCTGCTTCAATCCCGTCCCCTTCCAATTTAGCCTCCAGGCTTAAATCCCCGGTGGAACGGCCAATCATAAAGTTCCGGTAATTAATCTTTATTAAATCCTGCGGCTCTTCTCGGCTTCTGTCAAAACTGGCATTAAAAACAAAATACTCCGCGGCGCCGCTGACTGCCGCAGGCCGGCCCAAAACCCACGGCGCAGTTGAAAAATCCTCCGCCTTTAGATACTCTCCCTCTCTGCCGGAAACAAGAGCTTTTTTCACCATAAAAGGAGGAGCCATTTTCTCCCTGTAAAATATTATATCCTCCCCTTTAAACCTGGGAGGGCGCGATACTCTTTTCTTCTGATCCCGGGGCGGAACATATCTTCTGACTTTTTCCAGGTAGCCTGAAAAAGTTTTAAATCTTTCCGTTACAAGCGGGCCAAAAACGGTCTGGGCTATATCCTCAATTTCTATGGAAGGCAGCCGAAGTTTTTCCATTATATTCCGGTAATCCCGGCTGCGGGCCTCTTCTATTAAGCCGGCCGCATCTCTTATCCGGGATATTTCAGAATTAAACCGACCTGCCGCGCGGTCAATTTCTTCTATAAACCCTTCAGCCTCCTTTATGGTATCCTGAACTTCTTTTATCTCTTCCCTGGCCCGCCTAATATCCTCTTCTCTCCTAATCCTTATATTTTTAATATTTTCTATTGAATTCTCCAGCTTAAGAACTAATTCGGAACCGTCTTTTTCCTTTAAATGCTCTGATTCCTGCTTTAATTCTTCAAGGTCGGTACGGATTTCCTCAGCCTTGCTGTAGGATTGAAGTTCCCCGGCCTCTAAACGGGGGAGTTCAATCCTCTCTTCGGATCTTTCCTTTACATCTGAGAGCCATTTAGAAAGCTGGCGGCGCCAGCGGCCCTCTTCAGCTTCCTCTCTTTCTTTAGTGTCCCGGGGTAGAAAGCCGGATGTTTCTCTTTCCGTACCGAAGGCAAGCCCGGTTCCGGAGATTTCCTCTATATTTATTTTTCTTTCAAGCAGGGGGGGGATTAGAAGCGAAAAAGTAAGATTATCCGCTTCCATCATATTTCTGTACTCTTCCCGGCGGCTTGCCACAGCAAGGCCTTTAAGTCTTAACGAGAGGGGGAAATAGGACAACTGCACTTCTTCCAGCTCTACCCTGGCACCCCATAAAGCCGTGCCCAGGCCCTCCACCGAGCTTTTTATTATTCGGGGCGCAAATAAGTACAGCCCGCCTATAAAAAGAAAAAGAGCCGTAAAAAAAGTTATAAAACCTTTCCACCTCATAGTTTCACCTTTTTGACCCTGGCATAAAATTTATATATTTTTGTACTCTTTATAATCTTATATATCTTAAGTTTTTCAACTTTTTTATGGAGGTGAAGCCGGTAATAAACCACAAATTTTTTAGAAAAGAGATAGAGCGGCACCATTATTAAAAGAGAGATGAGAAGAGAACCCAAAACCACGGTATTATGAAACCTGGCCAGGGCCAGCAGGGGTGTATTGTAGATATAAGTCCATAGGGCTTCCAGGGAAGGGGATAAGAGAAGCGCCCTGCCCAGCCGGTGGGAAAGCCCGTCTACACCATAACCTGCTATACCAAACAGAAGAGCGGAAAAGATAACCGATGAGATATTAACCTTAATAATTATAATAAGAAAAAGCACCAGCAGGTTATGCAGGGAAAATGTAGGGGTAAGACCTATTACCGCACCCAGAATTACTCCTCCGGCTATCTGTGAGGGAGCGACATCGCCGCTTAAAATTTTCATAAGTTTTTTTAACAGTTTAAACCAGAACATATTTTTACTTACTTTTTATCTTTTCAATAACATCAGAAGGAATACGCTGGGGCTTTAAATCTTTTGATATACATGCAAGGTCTGTGCTTCCCGTAGCAAGTAATTTCTTTCCGTTATTCCGGATTACCTTGTAATTAAATTTAATCCTGGCGGCCCCTATCTTTGTTGGAAAACTTTTCACATCCAGTATATCCCCGTATCGTGCCGGGCTTTTATAATCAATATCAGCCTTAGATACTATAAAGAGAATCCCCCTTTTAGAAAGATCCCCTACTCCGACTCCCCTTTTTTCCATCCATTCGGTTCTGGCCTTTTCAAAGTAAACCAGGTAATTAGAATAATATACCACCCCGCCGCAGTCTGTATCCCAGTAATAGACTTTTATCCGGCAGCTCATAGCAGGTTAAAGGAAAAACCCAGCCCCAGACTAAGCCTTGTCTGAATATCCCGGGGAAAGTTCTTCTCTTCCTGGTCAAATAAGGCCAGATAGCCGGCCCTGGCTGTTAGATATTGATTTAATTTAAAATAAAGGCCGCTGTCCCATCTCATATCTGCGCTGCCTTTGAAAATAGTAAAAAACTTGAGTTCCGAAATAAACCTGGCCCCTTCCCCTATTTTAAGGCTGTAGGAAACAACAGACTCAGCTCCCCTTTCATGCACCGGTTCTCTTGATTTTTGAAGTTTCTGCCTCAAAGCCCCTCCCGCCCTGAGATTAAGTGTCTGGTTATCACTACTTATTATATCCCATCCCAATCCGGCAGACTGTCCTAAAAGGGCCGGATTAAAAAACTGGTTAAACTGGGAAACAACAGTAAAAGCTGCATAAGGGTTTACATAGAGATTAAGCTTTCTTGTATATAGGCTTTCCAAATCTATCAGATCCGCGCTCACCTCTGTTTCTGAACCGGAAAGTGAAACTTCCCCGTATTCGGTATTTACAGTATTTTCCCATTTTCCGGTTGAGGATATCCTTAACGTTTTCCAGTCGGCCTTAAGCATCCAGCTACGGGAATCGGTTTCGCTACCCTCCCAGTTTCCGGATACGGCTGTCTGGTTGTAGCTGGCTGATATTACCCCAGAATGTTCCCAGCGGGCCCCATACCCTTTTAATGACGTAAAGGCCAGTAAAAGAGCTGCAGTTAAAATTATCTTTCTCAAAATCATCCTCCCCGGTTAATAAGCTTACTTATATTTGCGTGATATTTTAATAGAATAACTCTTTTTTTTCAATTTTTAAAAGTCTCTACTCCTGGGTATAGGAACAGTTAGGATGCATTGAACCCGTTTCCTTTTTTTGATAAACTTGCTTTTAAAATAGAATATATATGCGGAGGCATAGATTATGGAAAAAAAATTACAAAATGCTTTTTTTATTGTTGGCCTGGTTCTACTGGTATCTCTGATTTTACTTGTTAACGTAAATATCAGCAACCAAAGCCTTAAATCAAACTTTATCGGATTGGACTCACAGCGCTTACCATCAATACGTGTTTCCGGAGAGGCTTCAATATTAACTTCTCCCGATACGGCACAAATTTCTTTTTCGGTAATCACTGAATCCGAAGATACAGCAAACGCAATTTCCGAAAACAACCGCAAAACCGAAACTGTAATTGATTACCTTAAAAAAGAAGGTATTGAAGATAAACATATCCGCACATCCGGATTTAATCTGCAGCCCCTTCGTAAAAGAAAACGAGATCCGAAAACTGGGCAGTCCAGTATGGAAATTTACGGGTATCGTGTAACAAATAGAATAGAAGTTGAAGTAAAGGATCTTGAAAAAACGGGAACAATAACAGGAGGAGCCGTAAAAGCCGGCGCAAATTCGGTCAGAAACCTGCGTTTTCTCGTAAGCAATGAGGAAGAATATAAAAAAGAGGCAAGGGCAAAAGCAATAAGCAAAGCCAGAAAAAAAGCCGAGGAAATTATTTCATCACTTGATGCCGAGTTGGGAAGAATAATAAGTTTTTCCGAAGATAAAGACTTTTCCCCGCCAATTTCAAGGGTAAGCATGGCGGAAGTGGCTGATTCAGCCTATGAAGTTCCAATAAAACCCGGCGAAAACGAGATAAAAGTAAATGTTACACTGGAATACGAAATCAGGTGATACTTCCGGTTTATTTTTATTATTTAATTGCGTGAAACCACTAAATTGTGACGTAGTCATAACTCTTATACGAAGCTCGAAAGTTCTCTTCTCCTAAAAAACCATGGGAACATATCGCGTAACAATATTTGAAGTTATGACTGCAGCCTCTGTAAATATTTAAATCCCATCCATAAGTAATACTTCTTTTCAGCTTATTCAACGCAGAAGCACAATTTATCCCTACAGTCTTCTTCTCGCACATAGAAATATTCTTACCTAATTATAATTTCTTTTAAAAAAAACGAAGCCCACAATTAATGGGTAACACTCCGGGCTATTTTTAAAATTTATTTAAACGCGTCAACTAATAAATTGGCTTACTGAAATCTGGATTACTAAGACTCAGAGCTCTTACCTTTATTGAGGATTTTCCACATAAGATGAATATCAAAATTGCATCCTTTAAAAGGGCGTCTTCCGTTCAAAACATACGTATTTATAGAAACACTTTTAAGATTTTCAAACCCGCATTTTTCATGCAACATGCGCGATGCTATGCTTGTACATTCCGAAAAGGCATATTTGAACCCGAAATCACAAGAATTCGCAAGCGCAGTTTGCAGGAGGTTCCCGGCTATACCTTTTCCTTCGTACCCCGGCGCAACTCCAACCGCAGATACGTGGAGATTAATGCCTTTCCCCAATCCGAGCGGCTCCTTTATCGGATTGCGAATCTCTTCCAGCAAAGATGAAACAGCCGATACCTTTTTAATCTCACTATCAGTCAGATTATCCGGCAGTTGTTGACCCGCAACAGCAGCCGGGTCGTCACAAACAATAAAACCAACGCCCCTATCCGCCGCCGCGCGGTCCCTTGCAATCCAGTAGAGCCCCTGAGAAGATTTATTAATATCTGATTCTGCATACATAGATCTGGCAATGGAGATCATTCTCTCTTTACTGAATCCTATAGCTTTAGTCAAAGGCTCACGATCATAAAAAAGATCAACGTACAGCGTCAGCAATGAATCCATATCTTTTCCGTGTACCCTATCTATAGATATTCTGCTATTCGCCTTCATTCTTTCCTCCTTTACCGATCGCTGCGAATGAAAAAAAGGCCAGAAACGCCAGACCGGCCAGTTGAGGCTGCGAACCTCCCAGGAATCCCAGGAAACCAAGAAACCCGATGGCTCCGAGAAACTTACTATTATATGCTTTTTCCATTAAGTATCCTTTTTTTTAAAGCCTGCCGGTAAGCTGCGGCCTCCAAAATTGACAGGAAAATTCATTGGCTTCTCAGCCCGCGAACCATTTGGATTGAAGTTGTCAGATTTTGAGGATCGTCAGTACCTATTCGGAACTTCCGGTTGTTTTTCAATTCCAGCTCTACGGCATTGAGCCCCGAGAGGTTGAAAAGCCATCCATGCGGTGCCAGCCTGATTCCCCATCCGTAATACCACGGATTCCTAACTTCCCGCACGTTCAGTATCTCTTCTAAACGAAATATCTTGCGAATTACTCCGAAACCGAACGCCACTACTAACTCTTCTCTGCTCACCTCAACAGTAAGTGCGTTGAAGAACAATATGCATCCCACCAAAATAACCAATACTACACCATTAATAACGCGGCTCTCTGGTACTGTAATGAAATGCCTTCCTGTTACCAGCACACCCAAGCCAAGGATAAAGAGGAGCAATTTCCCGACCTGCCTATGCCTGTAGATTTGAACACCTGAGCTCTTCATCCGGCTAAAGGCAATAGCATGCCTTTGCTAATTTCGCATCAATAACTATAAACACCGCGATTGAGCGCATCCCGTACGGCAGAGATGATTTTACTGCTACGCAATGTTGCCGCAGTATAGCCATCTACTTCCGTTTCAACAATTTCTTCAGGGGTGTAGAGATCACTCAAATGTTTCTCAAGGTTTTTCCCGACAAGATGATTTAATGCCTCCTGATACTGCTGAATAACGGAACGATACGGCTCTTCTTCTGCATTTAGATTGTAGTCATCATCCCTACGCAGATGCCTAAAGGAGGCTTCAGCAACAACTCCTTCGATTAGCCTAAACTGTACATTAACCTGTATACTGTCTCCATCAATAAAAACACCTCTGTATACTCCATCCTCATATCTTACCGAATCATCTACAAAGCGATTCCCATTGCAACCTTGGATAAGCAACGGGAAGATAGCCAACAGAAAAATTACAAGTACTTTTTTCATTTTTTCCTCCTTCTCTTTAACGGACTTATTTTTCAGCTTCTCTTTCCTATGGGCATAATTCCTTTGAAAATTCTTTTGGAGAGTCCATCCTCCCGCACAAATATGCCTGACGAATTTCCTTAATTTCCCAAGCCTCCGCTGAACTTTCACGCTTCAAATAAAACTTAAGCCACTGCCCTCTAACGGAATCATCAAGATACCCTTCTTCTACCACTGTAACTGTTGAGTTTAATGGAGCCTCACCTCTATCGTGCTTCATTATAATACTGGAGAACCTTGTCTTTGTAATACTGCGATACTCCTGTATAACCATAAGAGGATGATAAACCCATTTTTCTCCATTCTCCGCTGCAACAGATATTTTCAGATTGAAGGGTTCTGTTTCTAAATTGTTGTATGAGACTACAGGAATTTCGTCCGGGCTTTTATATTCGTTAGCTGTACGGCAGGATATAATTGTAATAGGAATTATAAGTATAGAAATAATTA
>PWQF01000269.1 GCA_003556865.1 Elusimicrobiota bacterium
AAAAAAGCTGGGTTATAATAAAGTCGGCGCCGGCATCAACTTTATTTTTAAGGTATTGTATATCCCGGGAAAAACTTTGGGATTCAGGATGTTTTTCCGGGTAACCTGCCACACCCACTGAAAAATCGCCCTCTTTTTTTATCAGCCTGACCAGGTCAGCGGCATAACGGAAATCTTTTATGCTCTTTTTTTTGTCTGTGCCCGGTATGATATCACCGCGCAGGGCAAGTATATTTTCTACCCCCCTCTCCCTCACCTCTTTAAGCATACCTTTTATCTGGGCAGCAGAGGAGTTTATACAGGTAAGATGCATAAGGGATTCCAGGCAAAACTCTTTTTTTATTCCGGATGATATATCTATGGTCCGGGCCCTGGTACCCCCGCCGGCGCCGTAGGTTACGCTTATAAAATCAGGCTCAAGGTTTTTTATCTCTTTTACCGTCTCATATACGGAAGATATATCTTTTTCCGGCCTGGGAGGAAATATCTCGCAGGAAAAGACCAACCCTTTACTATTATAAATCTCTGATATTTTCATTTAAGGAAAATAGCATATTATATGCAGCCCGGTCAAATAAAAGCCCTTTTTAATAACTTCAGAGCTATAAAAGGCTATTCAGCCACACCTGTAAATATATAGGAGGTTATCCCCTCTTCCCTGGATGAAGTGATAAGATTGACATGGGCTTCCTCAAAAACTATCCAGCGCACCTGCAGGTCCATTCCCCGGCTGTCGGCCCGGGCCCTTATATGGCCGGAGGAATCAAAAACAATAAGAGTTCCGTTGCGCATTCCGCAGGCCAGCAGGTTACCCCTGGGATGAAGGTGGGCTGAAGAGAGAGAGGCTGTTTCGGATATGCCCAGTATAAGCTCCCACTTCAGTCCCCCCTCCGCATCCAGGAACTTAATTATCTCCATATCTTTTAAACTGCCGGAAACAAGTATGGATTCCCCAACTGTTTTAACAAATCTTGCAATTATCCCCGTACTGATCTTATCCTTAACTTTTCCCTCCGAAGTGATACGGTAAAGCTTTCCGCTGCCGGAAACGGCAAGAAACTCATTTTGCCCGTCTTTCCCCTCAGTTATGTCAAAAGAGATTATGTTGCGAACCTGGGTGCTTTTAAAAATAAGGCTGCCTTCCGGGGATACTGCCATAAGACCCGGTTCCCCGGAGAGGGCCAGTATAATTTCCTGATTTCCGTCATTATTTAAATCCAGGGGCCGAATCATATTTATGGAACCCTCCACGGAAAAAAGTGAAGAGAAGCCGGTATCCCTGCTTATTAACTTCAGTTCGCTCCCCTTTTCCATATACAGGATATGAGTAGGAGAATCTTTTTTTAAATGAAAAATTTCCAGCCGGTTAAAGTTGTCCGGTACAGGGAAGGCGTCTTTTACCGCACCCCGGGGCGAAATCCTGTATATGCTTCCGGCGGGAGTCAAGGCATATATCTCCTTATTGCTTTTAAGGGCGGAAGAGTTTAAGGGGATGTTCCATTTCAATTCCAGTCCGCTTAGGCGGGAAACCTGCCGCGGTTCCGACAGGGATATGCCTTCGGATATGAGACCGGTTTCCTGGGCTATCATCCCGGCTATCCCCTTAAAATACCCTGTATATACCTGCTGAACCTCTCCTCCCGGGCCCACGGTAAGGGCCGCGGGGAGGTCAGAAAGACCCAGGCTTTCAAATATATAGGGCTCAATATCCAGCGCGGGGGTAAAGATATCCCCCCCCTTAAGCGCCAGTTCCATAAGCTCCTCTTTATCTTCCGGGAAAGAGACAATAAGCACCTTTATATCCTTTAACTTTTGAGCCTGTCCGGAAAGTTCCATTATAAGTGATTCGGATTCGGGCTGGGAAGGGTTTACAAAGCATATAAGGATAACCTCTCCCGTAAACTCTGAAATAGTGAAAAGCTCTCCGCTTTCAGGGTCTTTCAGCTTGTATTCCCCCACCGGGGTGCCCGCAAAGGGAAATACGGGCTCTTTCTGGTTAAACATAAGGTCGGGAGCCTGCTCCGCCTCTTCGGCAGGAGTAAAAAGAAAAACATTTTCCTCTATATCATGGTTGAAAAGCGGATTATGGTGAATTTCCCTGTAATTAATGGATATGCTCTCTGAATAATCCATGAACTGCCTCTGTTCCAAGGTTAAGGGAATTCCCATATCCAGCTCAATAGAGTAAAGCGAAAAATCATCTTTATATATCTTAAGATTTATGGCGGCGCCGTCCTTTTCCATCTCCAGGAAATAATAGTCCCGGTCTTCTTCAAGCCGCACATCCCCTTCCTTAACCTCGTCTATCTCTATAAAATTACCCGGAGAGCCCGTAAAAGAGAAAATAGCCAGCTGCTCCTCTGAAAATCCCTCCGGGGATTTTAATGAAGGCCTTAATATGTCCTCCGCCCTGAGAGGGGCGCTGAGGCTGGTATATTTCTGTATTGAGGGCATATATATCCACATTGTTTCCCCGTCTGAAATGATGGTTCGGCCGGGAAACCCCTCCCTGTGCCTGAGGGCAAAGCGGTTGGGCCTCTGCAGGTCAAGGCGGTATAGGGTGGAATAACGGTTTTCGGCGCCGGAGCTGGTAATGGTCTTAACTATCTCCACGTCTGCCGAATAGGTATCCAGGCCTGAATATTTTTCAAATACCCTCTTAAGTATCTCTTCTGCCCCGGCGGCTTCGGATACCGGGCAGCATAAAAAAAGTATTGCCGCTATTTTAATTAACCCTTTTATGAGTGCCGGTTTTTTCATCTTTTTATATTTCTACATATCAAAACCCTTGCGGGCCCTTATTTTACAATTGAAAGGGTGTTTTACTTCTTTTATATAACTTACCAGGTCTGAAATATTTTCCGTCTTCCGGCCGAGCCCCCTTCCGCTGAGAATTATTTCCAGCCCCCGGGGTTTACCGGATAAAAAATCAGTCAGCTTCTCTTCTTTTAAAAAATCTTTTTTTACAGCTACCAGTATCTCATCCAGGACCAGAAGGTCCAGTTTCCCATATCCGCTTTTAAGCTCTTCTAAAAAGGTTTCTATCTCTTCTTTTATTTTAACATTATTTATTTTCTTTTTAAAGCAGCAGTAAGGGGCCACATATTCCATTTCTATTCCCGAGTGCTCAAGGAGGGAATCTTCAGAAGATCGGTCCTTAAGGAAGCGTATGAATTTAACCCTCATCCCCGCCCCGGCGGCCCTTAAGGCAAGACCCGCAGCAGCTGAGGATTTTCCTCTTCCGGGGCCGGTGTAGGCCTGAATCATCCCTTTTTTATTTCCGGTTTGATTTAACATAGGAATAGAAATCAAGGCTGTCTCTGTACCACTCTCTGGCGTTTTGGACAAAAGAGTTGAAATTCTGGGCCAGGCAGAAGCCCCGGGCAGTATCTGCGTTCCCCTCGCATATATATCCGTCAACGGGAGCAATGTCAAACTGAACCCGGAGCGGCACCTTATCCCGGAGCTCCGGCGGAAGTTCTTTTATGAAAACCCGGAAAGCATCCGCCCCCTTCCTTAAAAGATCAAACATATTATTTTCTCCCCCTAACGCCCGGGTCATAACCGGATTTATGGGGACAAGCCGGTCGAGCTCCAGTTCCCCTGTCTGCTTGTTGGAAATATTATCGGCTCCCACATAACCTATACCCCGGGGGCTGAACCTGATCTGAAAAATTCTGGCGTAAGCGGTCTCCAGTATTATTCCCTTCCTACCTAAGCGGTAATGGGCCCTTAACCCCCATGTCCCGAAATCAATATGATGGTTTACAAGAGGGGCATATCTTCTGGTGAATTTTTTCTCAAAAAGTTTAATGGCTGAAGCCAGCTTATTCTCTGCCTCATACCGGCTCACCCACTCCCCCAGGGGTTTTTGTTTCAGGAGGCCTGCCAGGTCCGAAGAATTCTGGAGTTTCACGTGTATATAATTTTTCTTCAAAACGGGGGAAGATGAAAATTTCTTATAAATCCACCACAGCTCCTCTAGCGCCCCCCTGTTTTGAGGATCAATATTCAGGGGTTCCATAAGACTTTTTCCCGTCCTGCCGGAAAGGCGGGACATGTCTGGAAGGAAAAAATATCTCCGCCCCTTAATAGTTTTTTTTGAAAGGCGGAATCCCCCCAGCCCCCCTCCCCCCGTGGTGGGTTTTATAAAAAATTTGTCCGTGCGGCTATCTTTTTCCGCCGCATCCAGTATTGCCCCCGCCACTTCTCCGGCGGTTTTCTCGCCGGGGTCTATAAAAGAGTAGTCGGCAATGAGTTTTTCTCCGCCTTTTTCTGTAAGCATACGGTAGGTTTTAAGCTTGCTGGAAAAAAGAGATCCGGGAGCCGTATACTCACCGGGAGAAACCACGCTTCCCATGCGGGCTATTTCTTTTGCTGTAGCCGTGTTGTAGCAAAGGGAGTTTACGCAATGTGAAAGAACCAGGGTTTGGGATGGGGCTTTTTTAAGCTCGCCCAGGAGCTCTTTCCTGGTATTAACAATCCTGCCCCGGCCTGCAGCCTGCACCGACTCTGAAGTTGCGGGAAGTCCGTCATCGGAACTGTCTATCCAGATTATTCTGCGGGGGGGTATTTTCTCCCCCTTATAATTAAGGCCCAGACCGCTGTATTCTGCAGGCTGTTAAGCTTTTTATTGAATTTTTCCTTTAAGGAATCTGCATACAGGCTTTCATCCCCGTCAAAACGTCTTGCCGCTTCCAGAAGTACTTCTGTATAATTTTCAGGATCTCTTTTTATCATTTTATCAGTTTACTGTATATTTTTTTAACAGTCAAATTGATTTCAGGTTTCAGGTTTATAAGATCTTTTTTAAGTACGGACCGGGGAAAGTGAAGTTTAACCAGGGGGGCCCCTGCCTGAATTTCCGCTCCCTTAAAGGGAACCCCGCAGCAGAGCGCAAATTCTTCCGGGGACCGGCACTCATTAACCGAGAATCCCGGTCTCAGGTATTTAACTTCTCCCTTAAAAAGTTTATATATGCCGTACTTTAAATCCCTCCTGATTTTTAAGGGGCGCGAAGAAAGAGAGTGAAGTATAAGCTGGGAGCCCTCCGGGGAAAAGATGAACTCTTCTTCCGTTTTAAGGGGAATAAACTGGCTGATATGTTTAAAGAGAAGAGGCGCTCTCTTCTCCTTTAATTCCAGTAATGTCAAAAGGGAAGTGGAGTTCTGGAACCTGGGGTTAATTTCCACGGGAAATATTTCACTGCCGCTGCATAGGAAATCCAGCCCCATCATTCCCCGGAAGCCCTCCCCGGCCATCCATCTGCCGCTTTTAAGTGTAATATCATAAATCTTATTTTTTATTTTTTCATTTAAGCCCCGGGCCGCGGAAAAGTCATTTCCTGCGAAACCGAACCTCTTTAAAGTAAGCCGGGGGCTGCCTATCAGCTGAACGGATACGGGGGAGAGGGTTACCCCTTCTTTTCCTGCGACTGCATTTATATTAAGCGAAAAGCCGGGAATATATTTCATTATTATGCAGTGCTCGCAGCTGTTCTGAGCCTGTGCCCTCAGCATATCCCGGCGGCTGTGAATTAAAAAGGTCTTTTCCCCGGAAGAGGCTACCGGATACTGAAGAACAAAAGGGATATTCCATTTTCTCTTTATTTTAGAGAAATTAAGTTCGGCCCTCTTTATAACTTCCCCCGGGAGTGCTTTAATATTTCTTTTTCTTAACCAGTGACGGAAAAATATTTTATCGTCAAACTTATTTTTAAATTTTAAAGGAGCCGATATGATTTTTATATTTTCAGAGGAGCGGGCCTTCTTCTCCAGGCTGCCTACGGAGCGGTACATAAGGCAGTTAAGAGGTCGGGAGATTTTCTTTTCCAGCTTTTTTTTGTTTGCCCCTTTTCTTAGGATAAAGCCGAGGTCCCGGTTAGAATAGTTTCTCCTGCTCCCCATCTCCTTCTCCAGGGAAGCCACCCTGCCCTCCCCCCCCCTGTCCCTGATATCGCTTCCCCAGTCGCAGCAGACAATAAGGCTCAGGTCTGTCAGCTGGCTTATGCCCAGTGCGTCATGGGCTCTCTGGCCCCACCAGCTCCACCTGTATTTTTTCAGCTCATCAACTTCTTTCATCATGGCAGGTATAGCGGGGAGGTAAGCAGGTTCTTCTGCATCATTTCCCGGATCTTTTCTCTTTCCCTTAAAGCTACTTTTCCTGCAAAGAGCAGGCGGGGAAAATCTTTTTCCGCCGCTATTTTTTTTATCTTCCTGTAGCCTGTTATGTAATGTATATCCCTGGTAAAGGCCCCGGGCAGGGAGGTGTCTATCAACCCTCTTTTTGCCCTTTCCGTAAAACGGTAGGCCATTTTGGCCGGGAACCAGCCCAGGAGTGCAGTGAAAGTTTCCCTGAAAGATTTCTCCAGGGCCAGCTCTACGGCCATAAGACGGCCGGCATAAATCCTCATCTGCTCCGGGGGGGAAGAGTTATGAAAGTTTTCAAAGTAAACAGCAAGCCCTTCCTCTGTTTCGCCGTATCGCGCGGTTCCCGTACTGAATATCTCCCAATTCTGCCTTGCCCCGTTTAGGGCCCGGAAAAGGTGGACATTTATCTCGTGAACTTTAAGGCGCGCGGCTTCTTCCCTGAAAAAAGAGGCCCGGCAGTTTATATATACCCGTCTTTTATCCGGCTTTACCGACATTTTACTGGCCATATTTGATTTAAGTTCTACCTTCCACCCTTTTATATTATTTTTTTCTATCTCTTTTTTTATTTCCCTCTTTATCTCTTTTGCAGTCAGCGGCTCGGCAAAATCTTCTCCCGGGCCGGAAATAATATCCAGGGCAAAATTTTTATCTGATTTACTGTGAAACCCAAATATTTTTTTTGATAGCCGGGTAAACTTTTCCGGATCTTTTAATTTCTCAACCATAAGGGCCTTAAGCATAACCTCTTCTTTAAGCTCCTTATAAAATCCGGCCGCGGGAGAATTAAAATCTATTTTTGATTTTAAAAGTATCTCCCTGGCCCTGCCTATATTCTTACCGGCGGAAGGATATTTAAAGATGGGATTTTTTTTTGAGGAGCAAAAAAAATCTTTTTTCTCCCCTTCCCTGTTAAGAGGGGTCAGGAGAGTGTAGAAGTCCAGTATTTGCCTGATTTTTAACATATTGCCGTTCATAGCTGCCTTGAAAACAAAAAAAATAAAATATAAGCCTGCAACCTGAAAAAGTTGACGGCCGGAAAAGCTGTTTTAGAATTTAAGTTTATTTGCTCTTCATTGTCAAGGTGAGATAAGAAATATGGAGACTTATTTTTAATTTGCTTTTATATTTTGTAAAATCATAATATGTTTAAAAAAATCTCTGAAAAAAATATAGCGAGACTGAAAGATATAGTAGGCGAATCTAATCTTATTTCGGGAAGCAAGGAACTGGCCCCTTACTCCTGCGATGAATCGGTGGGTCTTACCTTTTTTCCGGAGACAGTACTCCTTCCCGTCAGCGAAAAGCAGCTTAAGGCCGTTGTGGAACTGGCATTAAAGGAGAAGTTTCCTCTTACTCCCCGGGGGGGAGGCACATCCCTGACCGGTTCTCCTCTCCCGCTTTTTGGGGGCGCAGTCATTTCATTTGAGAAGATGGATTCAATTATAGATATTGACCCCATTTCTGGTATGGCCGTGGTTGAACCGGGGGTAATAACGGGAAACCTGGACCGGGAAGCGGAGAAATACGGACTTTTCTATCCGGTTAACCCCGCTTCACTGGATTCCTGCACCCTTGGGGGGAATACCGCCACTGCCGCCGGAGGGGCCAACACCGTAAGATACGGCACTACCCGAAGTTATATTACAGGGATAAGGGCTGTTGACGGCCAGGGAAAAAGCTGGGAGGCCGGAGGGAAAATAGTTAAAAATGCTTCGGACCACCAGTTAATACAGCTTGCCGCCGGCAGCGAAGGAATACTTTCTCTCTTTACCCGGCTTACCTTCAGGCTGGTTAGGAGGCCTTCTGAAACGGCCTGGATAATGGCCCCCTTCAAAAAGACGGAAGATATCCCCGGGGCGGGATTAAAACTATTAAATCATAATCCTACAATGCTGGAAATAATGGACAGGAATACTATTGAATGCTGCCTCCAGTATTCGGGAGAAAAAATAGAAAGGGGGGACCTGAGCCACCTGATGGCAAGGTTTGATTTTTTCAGTTCCAGTGAAAGAGAAAAGACGCTGCTCAGGGCAGGGGAATCCTGTATGGAAAACGGGGCCGAAGATGTTTTTATTGCCGAAACCCGCCAGCAGCAGGAACGGATATGGAAGCTGAGAAGCTCCATACACGATGCCATAGAAGCCACTGCCGGTTCTTTATGCCAGGAGGATGTGGTTGTCCCCCGGGGAAAAACCGGCGAACTTATAAGGAGTATCAGGAATATTTCCTTAAAATATAATTCTCCCGCTGCAGTATACGGGCATTTAGGGGACGGGAACATACACGCAAATTTTACCGGGAAAACTTATGAGAGAGATAAGGTAAAAAAGATTAAGGTTCAGCTCTTTAAGGCTGTCCATGAACTGGGCGGGAAAATTTCCGGGGAGCACGGCATAGGCATTACCAAAAAAAATTTTTTTACACGTTATACGGATACCGGTTATATAAAAATATTAAAGAAAATTAAAAAGGTTCTGGATCCCGGGAATATCCTTAATCCCGGAAAGATAATTTAATCTCAGGGTAATCTCAGTGTAATAAAAGTAACTGCTCCCTCCTCTACACTG
>PWQF01000167.1 GCA_003556865.1 Elusimicrobiota bacterium
CCTTCAGTTTCATACATCCGGGTTGAAGCCCCGAAATCAATTATTTTGTAATTTAAATCACCTTCCGGGAGCCGGTTTACAATTATATTCCGGGGATTAAGGTCATTATGGGAATATCCGGTCTGGTGAATCTCCCGTACAGTATTGACAAGTCCAAGGGCTATTTCAGAAATATCAGACTCATCCGGTGTATCAAGCGTAAAGAAATCTCTTATATTCTCTCCTTCCACATACTCCATAACCAGAGCAGGACCCCGGTCATATTCAACTAAGGGTCCCGCCGCTTCCACCACCCCTTCTACCCCGGAAAGCTGCTCCAGAATACTATGCTCTTTTACCGCCTCCTTCATATCCGACATAGCGAACATATAAGCCTTAAGGGCTCTTTCCCTGCCGTTTACCAGTGCCTTGTATACAAAAGAGGCAGTACCGTGACCTATTTCCTTTCCCAGCTTAATATCAGCTTTTTCCAACTCCGCCTTTTGAGAAGAAAAAGAGGTTATGCCCAGGGGAAATGAAGTCCCGGATATTCTGTTTATAAAAGTAACTGTATGATTATAAATAATATGAATAAGAGAACCGGCAGAAAATGCAAAAAATAACCCGGCTACCCCGCCGAGAGGCAAGAGCGCGGCAGTGACAGCAGTCATAGAAAGGCCTAAGCTGAAAAGAGGGGTATAATAGCCCAGCCGCTGCCGGAATGAAAGAGATGAAAGGTTTACAGGGGCACTTTTAAGATCAGTGTATATCTTTGTATGAAAGAGAGCAAAGAGACCGGCCACAGGTATTACGGTGCCGAATAAGGGAACTGATAAGAGGCCGGCAGATGCAACAAGGGCGGTTATAACAAAATTTTCTCCGGCAACTGCAGTAAGGCTGCTTAAGGCGGGCCGGGTACTTATGAAATCGGTTCCCAGAACTTTTTCCCAGACAGGCATAAAACCCCGGGGGATGCCGGTCTCGCCGCTGCTTATCTTACCTGGAGCGGTTTTTCCGTATATAAGTCTTTTTATCTTTCTTAGGGTCCGGAATAATAGTAATCCGCTCATAATGAGAGATATGCTTCCGGCTAAAATAGTTGCCCGGGTTTCGGTCTTTTCCAGTTTTTCAATTTTTTCTTTTTCAACCTCGTGAAAGAGCTTTTCTAATTCAGCTATATCCTTTTCCCAGTAACTGTGCATTTCTTTTATTAATCTTATTTTCTCGTCAATAAGAAGACCCGCGTCGGGGTTTATATCCCCGGCCGTATCCGTGATCGTATCCATAGAATCCAGCTTCTTCCCTATGCTATCTAAAACCCCCTCATTTTCAGCAATAACTTCTCTTATTTCAGATGCTTCATTAAGCAATTCTTTCCGGTCTTCCCCGTATATAAAGGACCTATGTGAAAACATCTCTATCCTGTGGCTTATATCATCACTGGAATATTCATTTAAATCACCCATAATTTCAAGTACGGAAAGTATCATTGGGGCAGCCCGGTAAAAGCTCTGGTAGTAAGCGGCTTCTTCATCTATATTTTCAATATTTTTAAATATGATTTCTCTTAACTCCGGATTTACTTCCTCACCAATATTTTCAGCTTTCTCCCGCAATATTGGAAGCCTCTCTTCTATCCCATTTAATCCTTTCAGCTGAATAAAGGATTCGGTAAGATCGCGTATATCCGCAGCAGTTTCTTTAAAACCCGCATTTTGAGGAGAGATACTTGAAAATTTATCTATAAGAGCTTCAGGCTGAAGATTTACGGTTTCTTCGCGAATCTTTTCTGTTTCCGTATAAAGATTATAAACTTTTATTAGATCTTCAATATTACTCCTTACATCTTTAAGATCCTTATTCATATTATCATTTAACTCTTTTAATTCAGATAAGGAATCAGAGGAGCTCTGCAGATGTTCCGTTAAAAAAGATACTGAAATTTTATCCAGTTTACTGTAAGATTCTTTAAGTTCTTTAAGAAGCGAATCCTCAACTTCATTTAAGTTTATCTCTCCTATCCTTAATATGGCTTTCATATTTTCTCTTTCAAATTCAATCCGGGAATCTAAAAATGAAATTTCATCTTGAAGGTCTTCAGCGCCCATATCCTTAAGGAGTCTCTCCATCTCATCTTGGATAAGAAAATATTCCTGCAGAAGTTTTTCAAGAGCTTTTATTTCTTCTTCCTTAATAAGGGATGAAGCGTTTAATGAATCATAAATATCTTTTATCTGATTTATTTTATTAGTGCAGGCTCTGAACTTATCTTCAGCCTGCCGGATAATATTTTCCCTGGTATCAATCAATTCTAAAGCTGTTTCATAACTTTCTGAAATCCGGGAAAAGTTATCCAGAGCTTCCCTGCTTCTGGATTCAAAACGGGAAGAACAGCTGCTGTATGCAAGATGTATAAGAGTATTATAAGGGCTGACAGTCGTCCGGGCGCTGTAGGAAGGCCAGTCCAGGGCAATTTCAAAATGAAGATGAGGAGACCCCCTCTCCCCCCCTCTCCCCAGGCTGTGATCGGAAAGAACACCCAGGGCTTCTCCCATTTCAACTTCTTTTCCCGGCCTTATACCCGGATAAATATTAATGTGCACATAAAAGGCATAATTACCGTCATTATTCCTGACCAGTGCCCACCCGTCTCCTTTTGTGGAATTTTTTACTGAGATGACTCTGCCTTCAAGAACAGAAAGGACCTCAGTCCCTGCGGGCGCAAAAACATCTATTCCCAGATGCGGACGGGAAAAACTGAAATAATCCCCTTTTTCATACATTATATTGTAACTGTTGCTCCAGCTTATATCATAACCACTGCGGTAACCGCTGAACCCGTCCGTAACATTTACAGTTTCAACACCTTCGAGGGAAAGCGGAAATATACCGTTTTCTATGTAAACATCCTCTTCCCTTACATTTTCCGTATAAAATTCTTCTATGGAGGAGGCAGGTGAGGTAAAGGCTTCCGCCGAGGAAGGAACAGATGCGCCAATTGGAAGTGCAAGAATAAGGGCAGTTAAAAAGGTTATAAGGCTTTTTTTAAGTAAATTTAATTTCCGTTTAAGTACAGAACCCATTTTTTCTGCATTTCTTTCGGAATAGGAACGCAGAAGCGATGACCATCTTCTCCAGTATGATTTTTCTTCCCCTGAACCCCTCTCATCCTGAACTTCAAGAATATCCCTGTTCAGTTCAGTCCATTCATTTAAGCTGTTCAGGTTTGAAAAATTATAGATATCTTCATATACCGATGCCCCTTTCGAAAAACGCCTGATGGCTTCCATAGCCTGCTCCAGGATATCGACTTTTTCATATGGCTCTCCTTCCCGGGAAACCTCTTTTTCCAAAGGTATTATAATCGGTGGGATAACCTTTTCAGAAGATTTTTTGATTTCTTTCCGCCTCTCTCGTTCCGCCTCAAGCTCATTTATAAGCTTGCTGAAATTAAGCGCGGCAAGGTTACCTAAAAACCCGAAAGCATGGCGTATGATATGGAATCCTCCTCGCCTGAGAAGCTCTCTTCCCCTTCTTCCCGATTCATAGGCCCGGTGGTCAGGAGTCCGGCTAACAGTAGAAGCAACAGACTGATTTGAAGGAAGACCGGTAATCCACATATTAAGGCGCTGAAGAGCCATATGAACTAAGTTATGCTCAGGGGTCCCGTGAGCCATTGAAAGCTCCCTGGGCCCTGCCTGTCGGGTAGGGGAAGGAAAGGCGCTGTGTATAACTACGGCCCCGGGGTTAACTGTCTGAGCCAGAACTACCTGAAAGAGGGCCTCTGCGTGGGACTGTATTAAGAGACCCTGGGGAGTGACCGGGGCGTTAACCCCTCCCATTGGCACGCTGCCAACGCTTAAATTGGCTCCGGCCTCGGCGCTGCGTAAGAGGCTTTTCATAAAGGAATCAGGATCCTCTATTTTAAGCTCCCCCATCCCGTCCACGGCGCAGAAACCGTGCACCCACCTTTCCCGGGGAAACTCTTTCATAAACTCTTCAAACATATCCCGGGGCATATCCTGGGGTGAAATCTGCCTGGTCATATCCGGCGGGAGAATCTCTTCCATTATACGGGCGGTCTGATACATAACCTCTGCATTACTGCTCTCTTTGCCTGCCACCACCTTTACCGGGTAAGTGACGTGCCTTATAATATCACTGTAGTTTCCCAGTATGTTAAGGGCATTTTCCAGATCGCCCATAGTAGCCTGGCGGTAACCCCCGTCTTCTTCTATAAAAGGCGCAGAACCTCCGCTTTCATAACTGCCGTGGGGGGGCAGGTGCTGCCAGTTGGAGGCTGCTTCGGCAGCTTTTTCAATGCAGCGGGCGGCATAAGCGGGGTCTATATGCATCCGGAATGCTTCACCTTCAGCCTCAAAAACTATCTTTCCTTCGGCAACCGCTTCGTAATCTTCAAGCTTCTCTTTTACGGCTGCGCTTATTTTTATACCGGGATCCAGCAACGCCTCCATCGCCTTTTCATTTATAAGGCGGTAAGCATTTTTTTCCTCTATCAGCTTAAGAGTATTGTTAAGTCTCTTCTCAGCCCTGGATTGATAATCGTTCGCAGGCCCGGCCTTTTCTATTATCTGCCTGTATTTGTCGGCCGCCTCCTCAAATTTAAAGCTCTTTTCAAGTTCAACTGCAGAATCCCAAAGAACGGCCGCGTCAGGGGGGCTGGAGAGGCTATCTTTTTTATCCAGCATAAACTCTGTTTCCCTTAAAACCCCGGCGGCGAAATTTTCCTTGTCGGAACGTCCCTCTTCCCGGGCTTTTTGGATTAAAAATTCCGCCTCCCGGGCATTCTGCCGGAGGGCTTTATTTCTGTACCATTTCATAAAAGAGTCCCCGCCGGCAAGTTCCTTAAGCATATCTTTCTGACCGGGATTTAAACCTTCAACGTCAGTTAAGGTCAAATCGGATATATGGTCAGAACCCTTCTCATAGCCCCAAAGCCTCATTCCCGTTACCCTGCCTTGGTTATCCCTCTTAAAAAAGGTTAGAACCGAACCGCGGTCAGAATAACCTTCCGACATTTCATAATCAATATTGGCTATTCCGCTCTCAAGCCCGGGGTAAAGATACAACCAGGGCAGCCGGGTTTCAGATGAACTAAATTTTTTACGCTCATTATGCCCCCATATGATAAACGAACTGGATTCCCTGTCCACAAAGGCCTGATCCGTGCGGCCCAGAATGCCGCTGCCAAATGAGTCAAGCCCCCCCTCTTCTATAAACTCTTTAACCGCAACAGCTTTGGCGTGGGCCTCCTTATCTGAATACCAGCTGTTTACTATCTTAAATATTTCCCCCAGCTCATCCCACATTTTTTGCCTGAACTCCATTGAATCGGGGATTGTATCCATATCTCCGAAAAAGGAACGGACTTTCTGGCCCATAAGCTCAAGGGCGGGAAGTCCCTTCAGGCCCCGGTAATGAACATCAAACCCGCCATCCTGATAATCAACAGGCAGAATATTATGCATATGAAGATTGCCCATTATATCCACGTAGAAAAGGCGGAAATTTTTTAAATCCCATAAAGCCCTCTCAATAATAACCGGATCCCGCCAGTAGTTATCCAGGGTAACCGTTTTAAAGTCAATCAGAGGCAGGGTTAAACCGTATTTGCCGTTAAGGGTTTCTATCTTTTCATTATACCTCATTTTCTTATCTTCTAAATGTTTCAAAGTTTCCCGGAATATATCAGGAAGGGGCAATTCATCTTTTCTTACAAAATCCGGGTCGTCCCGGCCTTTTTCATTCTGTGCCCTTATTTCAGCATTTTTCTTTTTTGTCTCTTTTAACTCTTTTTCCCTGGCAGCTCTCAATTCCTTAAGATCCAGGGGAAGAAACTCTTCAAGCCCCTTTTCTGAAAGCTTTTTGTTAACCTGCTCAAGCTGCGTATTAAACCTTTCCTGGTTCAGCTGTTCAAGCTCTATATCACCCCACCCCGCATGCTCAAAGGCATCCCTGGCCCAGTAAGCTATATGATGGTTTTTATTCTCTTTAGAACTGTAATCAAAGCCTTTATCATCAAAAAGGAGATGAACGCCCAGAACCCCCATTGACCGCCAGAAATCGTGGTTTCCCGTAAGAGGCTTGGCTTTTCCTGATTCCCTGAGCCACCTGGCCATTGAAAATACGCCGGCAGGATCCCCTCCCCGGTCATACTTGTCACTGAGACCCACAAACCTGACAGGTTGTTCCTTTAAGTTTATTTTCTTACTGCCGACAAGTTCCTTAAGACTCTTTAAATCATCAATTTTAGTGTAAACATCTTCCCCGAGGCCCAGGGCAAAACCTGCAAGGCTTAAGGCTCTTCTTGAGCCTCCGTGCAGGTCCTGCATGGCGGCTATGACCGGCAGTTCTGCCGTGCCGGGGCTTTTCAATTCTTTATCTATCTGCTCTATAATATACTGCCTCTCCAGTATTCTCTTTTCAGATTCCCAGAAGTTAAAAACAAGTTCAAGGGCAAAACGTATATCCCGGTTATCCTCTACCGAAAAATCCACTTCGGAAAGGGAAAGTTCATTTGCCAGGCGATAATAAAATTCAGAGTCTGGAAAAGAGGTGCCGGAGGATTCAAATCCCGGCCTTTTAACCAGGGAATTGATTTGATGGTTTACCCGGGGATAGTTTTCCCGGTCAAAAACCGCGTCTAAATAAATAATCCTCTGGCTGTAAGGAAGGGAATATAACCTGTGTTTACTGTAAATCTCTTCTGCCTTCCGGTGAAGTCCGGTTTTAAAGGGGTTCTCTTCAGATGGGATGTCAAGCTGGGTGAAATTATTTTCCTTGAATATTGAAATTTCCTTTAACGCCTCTTTCAGTTCGGGAGGAGCCCGGGGTCCGGCCTCTTTTATTTCCGGGAGGGTCTCTTTCTGTTTCTCATCTACTTCAAGTATTTTTCTTCCTTTAAGGCTAGAGGCGGTAACCCCTACCGCTTCAAGCATATTGCCGGAATCATAAAGTTCCAGCTCTGGTGCCTTGCCCGGGGTCTGGGAAGTAAGTATAACCTCTATGCCGCTGCCGGAAGCCTCTCCCAGGGCCCTGAGCATATCATTGCTTTCCATAAGGGCTCTTTTTATAATATCCCGGGCTTCAGAACCGCTCATAAAGTCGGAAAGACTCTCTTTGATATCATAAAGGCTGCTCTGGCCGCTGATATCTAAACGGTTAAAAAGTTCCGGACGGTAATTTTCAATATATTGGGAAACCCTTATCCAGGAAGGCTGTTTTCCGGTGGGCAGATACCCCTCTCCGTAACCCTCTATAATTAACCGGGCTCCTTCTCTTCCTTTAAGGCGGCTCAGGCTATTTTCTATAACTTCCGGGCTTATTCCGGGAAAAGCAGTGATAAACTCAATATTTTCATTATAAAAGTCTTGATCAACCTTTTCAGGAATAAGTTCTCCCCCGGCAGGGGCAATTTCTCCGGCCAGGGAGCTGTTCATAAGGCCGGAGACTGTTCCAGGGGAAAACCCGGCTCCCAGCAACAGGCTGAGCTTTGTGCGGGCCTTTATAAGGTCAAGTTCAGGATGCAGAAAATTAACCCCCGCGGAAATTAAAGCGGGACTCTTTTGTCCGGACCATATGCTGAGCCCTTTTTCGGCGGCCTTTGAAAAGGCGGAAATAAGAGAAGGAGTTTCTAAAAATTCTCCCTCTATAATAAGTCCTGCTTTTCCGGTCCCGGCTCTACTGCTTAACCCTGAAAGTTTCTCCCGTATAATTTCTTCCGGGGTAAAAGAGTTAACATAAAGCCTTTCCACATATGCAAACTCTTTACCCGTATCTGCTGCGGGCTCCCACTTAGAGATATTTTCTTTTTCCCTTAAAAACTGACGGTTAAAAATTATATTATCATTCTCATCAAATCTTCCTGCTACCTCGCCCCTGCTCTTAAAGTAATCTTCTGTTCCTCCGTACTTTCTTATTCTTGAAGCCAGATGAATTTCATCCCCGATAACTGCAAAGACCAGATTGGGAGCAGAAGGGTCAGCTGCCAGCTTTAAAGCCCGGCGGAAATTAAGGGCTGCATCCGAATCAGGCTGGTCGGGGGGAGTAAAGGAGCCGGTAATCACCACGGGAAAAGTGAGTCTGGAGTTAAAAAGCAGTGAGAGTACCAGAGCGGTTTCCTCAAGTGTATCGGTGCCGTGGGTAATAACAATCCCTCCTTCTTCTAAACCGGTTCTTTCTTTAATTCCTTTTTCCACGGCAGCTGAGATTTTTTTCCACTCAAAATGAGTGAAATTCCCCGAATCATGGGAAATATCCTTAAAATTCACTATATCAGATATTAAGTTCCTGTTTTCCCCTATTAAATTATCTACCCCACCGCTTGCTCTGCGGGAAGTTGCTCCCCCCATATCTATTGTACCCCCGGCATTTAATATTTTTACCGGACGTCTTTCAGAAGAATCCTTTAGCCCAAAATAATTTTTAAGCCAGTCCGCCGGAAAGCCTGCGCCCATATAGCCTATTATCCCGGACCCTATGGCGGAAGGTGAACTTATTCCCGGTGATAAAATATCAGTAGAGATTCCGGTAAAGGAGCCTGAAAGAAGGAGCGTACCTGCCGCGCCTACCCCTAAGGCCCCAAGGGCCCACTTTAAAAGAGTATCCAGGCCGATGCTTCCCTTTTCCGTAAACTGTATATCAATACCCTCATAATCCAGATGCGCCAGAAGCTCTTTAGGCTCCTCATACATCACCTTATGCTCAG
>PWQF01000295.1 GCA_003556865.1 Elusimicrobiota bacterium
ATTCATAAGTTCAGTCCAAAAAGAATTAGAAGATGAAAGACTTGCTCTCCAAATATTATTAACCACTGATCCTTTTTTATCCGAACACTGTGTTCCGATTTTATATGAAGAATATCCTGCATCTTTAAAACCTGACCCTGAAGCTTATTTGCAATTATTAGATACTTGCCAGCTTTATGTGGGAATTATATGGCAGAAATACGGAGATACAGATAAAGAGGGTCTTTCGGCAACGTACAAAGAATATAAAAGAGCTCAAAATAATAAAATGCCGACGTTAATGGCAATTAAAGGAAAAAACACTCTGGAAAGAGACACAAGAACAGAAAAATTCATTAAAGAAATAAAAAAAGCAGAGCATAAATATGAACGCTTTGAAAATACGGAAGAGTTGCAGGAAAAAGTCCGCAAAAGAGTTATAAAACATATCAAAGACACTTACCATATAGAGCCAACGGCTTCTCAGGAGGAAGTTGCCAAAAAGACGATCCAGGTTGCTTCGGCGTTTGAGCGCCAAAGATTAAATAAATTGAGTTGGGATGAGATGGATAAGGATTTAGCGGGAAAATTGGCGTCTGAAGCTGAGAAAACAGAAATAGTAAAATTAGAAGAAAAAGATATTGTGCATTCATTATGGCAGCGTGGATATTTGTGGAAAGATGATGATGAATATTTTGGAACCGCCGCCGGTATTCTTTTGTTTGGCAAAGATCCAACTGCAGTTTTTACTCATACGCGCGTGCAGGTGGCGGCATATCCCGGTATAAAAAAAACGCATAAACCGATAGATCACGACACAGTCAGAAAACCTCTGGCTATTGCGATTGATGAAGTAGCTGCATTTATTAATAAAAACACGCGACATCCTTTAAGGGTAGTAGGGCTTAATCGTGTGCAGGTTGATGAGTATCCTGAAGAAGCTCTTCGGGAAGCTTTAGTAAATGCATTGGCACACAGAAATTATGAAGATGCCGGCAGGCG
Source organism: Elusimicrobiota bacterium (assembly GCA_003556865.1). The sequence continues at coordinate 982 of PWQF01000295.1, forward strand.
TATAGAAGTAAATCTGTTTAAGGATAGAATTGAAGTAACAAGCCCCGGCGAACTGCCCGGAGATCTTACATTGCGAAAACTGCTTAGCGGCCAGGCTAAATCGCGTTCAAGAAATCCGAATATAGCTCAAGGGTTGAATTTGTTAGATAGAATGGAAGAAAGGGGAACCGGAATTCAGAGAATGACCGATGATATGTTGAATCACGGTTTGGATAAACCTAAAATTAAAATAGTTGACGGAGAAGTTTTAGTAATACTTTATGGGCCGGGTGAAGATATTGATAGGATTAAAATCCCTTCAGATATTCCTGAGATGATACCACCTGCTATAAGGGAAACTTTAAATGAGAGACAAAGGGAAATGGCGGAGTTATTGGCTAAAGGAGAACAATTAACTAGTCGCAGGTGCAGGAAAATTTTTAAAGTTTCAGGACCGACTGTAGCCAACGATTTGAAAGTGTTGATAAAAACAGGCATAGCAAAGAAAAGAGGAAAGGGAAGATCGACCTATTATACTTTAAATATCGAAGAAAATAATCGTTAAATAATCGTTAAGTAAATTAAGTTAATCGTTAAACGGAGAAAGTGATATGATTCAAATAATTAGCGAAAATAATATACCGATAATCTACCGATTATTTTTCAGAATCCACCGATCTTATTGTCAGATAAGTGTCAGATGAAATACTTTAATCGTCAGATGTGAAGAAGTTTTTGAATCTACCGATAATCTACCGATGGTTTTTTTTAAGTGACCGATTTAAGGAAATGAAGAGAAGAGGGTAAAAGAGAATAAATCTTCAAGTTTGCACAAAACTTAAAACTGATAATTGAATTCAGAAAGGAAACATAATGACATCGAAATCAATGATAACAGTTGATGCAATTGAACAGATGATATTCCTGATAAGAAATACAAAAGTTATGATTGATAGAGATTTAGCAAAATTGTATGGTGTCTCTACTAAGCGATTAAATGAACAGGTAAAAAGAAATAAGAAGCGTTTTCAGACAGATTTTATGTTTAGATTGAACAAAGAAGAAAAAGATAAACTGGTCGCAAATTGCGACCGGTTCAAAACATTAAAACATTCGTCAATAAATCCCAGGCTATTTACCGAACAGGGAGTCTCAATGCTGTCGAGTGTGCTGAACAGCGAAAAGGCCATAGAGGTAAATATTCAGATAATGAGAGTGTTTGTTAAAATCAGGGCGATGATACTGACTAATAAGGATTTATCTGAAAAGCTTGCTAATTTGGAAAAAAAGTATGACAAGCAATTTGCTATTGTTTTCCAAGCTATAAGAGAGCTTATTGAGACACCTAAGAAAGAAGTAAAAAAAATAGGGTTTAAATGAATTTAGCAGTTTACATAAGAGTATCTATGGAATACCAGGCAAAAGGAAGTTAAAAAGATTACAAAATCAGTCTACATCAAAACTTTCGGGTGTCAGATGAATAAATCCGACTCCCGGCGGATAGGGGAATCTTTTGCCTCCCTGGGGTATGGCTTTGCCGATTCTCCGGAAGAGGCAAGCGTAGTGGTTTTTAATACCTGCTCCGTGCGGGAGCATGCCGAGGAAAAAGCTATGTCTCATATAGGGCGTCTGAAATTTTTAAAGAAAAAGAACCCGAACCTGAAGATATGTGTGGCAGGCTGTATGGCGCAGCGAATGGGAAGTGAGATAAAGAAACGTTTAAATCATGTTGATATTATAGCCGGTCCGGCATCTATGGCAAAGCTGCCCAAACTTCTTAATGATCAAGAGTCATCCGGGGTCTATTCAGATAATACCGAAGTTAAAGTATATAATGAGTATTTACCGGATATAATCATTAATAAAAGGGAATATGCAAGATTTGTTCCGCTGATGAGGGGGTGTGATAATTTTTGCGCCTACTGTATAGTTCCCTATGTTCGGGGAAGGGAAAAATACCGTAAAAAAGAAGATGTTTTAAAAGAGTGCCGGTTGCTGGTTGAGGGTGGTATAAAGGAGATTACCCTTCTGGGGCAGGCAGTTAATTCTCATCCGGATTTTAAAGAAATAATTAAATCTGTTTCAGAAATAAAAAACCTTAAGAGGCTGAGGTTCCTGACTTCATATCCCGGATATATGGATAAAGAGACTGTCGATATTGTAAAAAAGAGCAGTATCTTATGTAATATGTTTCATTTTCCCCTGCAGTCCGGTTCCGACAGGATTTTAAAAAAAATGAAAAGAAAATACAGTGTAAATGAATATTTTGAGCTTGCAGATTATATCAGGGAGCAGATTCCAAGTGCCTCTATATCAACAGATATAATTGTAGGTTTTCCCGGGGAGGATGAAAAAGATTTTATTCAGACTCTTAAAGCAGTTGAGAGAGTGGAGTTTGACCAGAGTTATACTTTTAAATATTCATCCAGGCAGGGGACAGAAGCTGCCGGATTCAGGGAGACTGTCAGCGGTCAGGAGAAGCAGGCCCGACTTATCCGACTTAACCGGTTATGCGACAGAGTTTCTCTTAAAAGAAACAGGTTGTTTGAAGGTGTTGAGACAAATATATTTTCTGACGGGGGGAATTCCGGAAGAACAGAGGAAAATAAAATAGTTCATTTCAGCGGTGATCCTGCCCCGGCCGGAGAAAAAGTCTTAGTGCTTGTAACCGAAGCCAGGCCCCATTCCTTAAAAGGGAAAAGAGTAGAGTAATATTTTTATTCCTCCGGGGGAGAGTCCGTAAAGGGCCGGTTTAGAAAAAGTCAGGACGAGATAACTTGAAAAAGTAGTTAAAAAAATCTATAAAAGTATTACTGCAGGTATAAATATTTATATTTTCTGAATTGCTTAAGGGGTTATACTGTAAAGAAGTCTTAAATGCTTAGAGAGGTGCTTAATGAGTGAAAAAGAGAGAAGAAAAAATAAAAGACTGCGTCTTACCCTTTCCATTGTTCAGCCCATCAGGCTTGAGCTGCACTCTGAACTTCATGATGAAAGGATACCGGGCATACTGGTAAACCTGTCTGCCGGAGGAATGGCTTTGATTGTATTTAATCATCTTCCGGAAGACAGTAAAATTGAATTAAGGCTGGATTTTATGGGTGTGAGAAAAAAAATGAGGGGGAAAATAGTAAGGGAAGAACAAAAATTCGGTGATGTTTATATGGTGGGGGTTCAGTTTGAAGAGGAAAGCCCTAAATTAAGGAAAGTTGTTGAGGATATGGCTGAAGATAATGATATATGCGAGGTCAGATATGTGGTTAATCCGGAAACGGCCTGCTTTCCTAAGTGCAGCTTCAGGGCTCTTTGCGGCAGAAAAATAAAAAAAGAGTTTAAGGATAAAGGAGGAAAATGAGTCAGATAAAGCTTGTCATATATATATTATTTGCCTTTCTGGTGGCTGTCTTTTCTGTGTATAACCAGGAGCCGGTTACTCTCAGGTTTTTTGGTTCCGAAACAGCAATATCCCTGGTGGTGGTGGTTCTGGGAGCCATACTTGTAGGGGTTGTTTTAACTGCATTTCTGGGGTTTCTCTCCCAGTCCAGGCTTAAAAAAAGGATATCTGTTCTGGATAGAGAAGCAGCAGACCTTAAAGAGAAAGAGAAAAAACTTCAGCTTAAGATAAGGGAACTGGAGGAGAAACTGGAAGAAGACAGTCCCGGCAAGGGAAAAGACCTCAACAGGAGGGATGAAGGTATAGAATAACCCCCGGTGCCTAAAGAGACCCCTCTTACAAAGCAATATAAAAAAATAAAGGCAAAGTATCCTGATTCTTTTCTTTTTTTCCGGCTTGGGGATTTTTATGAGCTTTTTGGGGAGGATGCAATCAGCGCTTCCCGCCTTATGGAGGTTACTCTTACCAAGAGGCACGGGGTTCCTATGTGCGGGGTTCCCTACCACAGTGCCACAAACTATATAAAAAAACTTTTAAATAATTCCAAGTCAGTTGCCGTTTGCGAGCAGGTAGGCGACCCTTCAAAAAGCAAAGGAATAGTTGAGAGAAAGGTGGTAAGAGTCATTACCCCGGGGACGATTATAGAAGATGAACTTCTTTCAGATGACTTAAATAATTTTCTTATTTCCGTATTTAAATCAAAAGATGGGTGGGGTCTTGTCTTCCTGGATATTTCAACTGGGGATTTTATGGGCTGTTCCCTTAAGGATAGGGGAGATATGGAGGCGGAAGTTTCCAGGTTTACGGTAAGAGAAGCGGTAATACCGGCAGAGAGCGTGGAAATAAGAGAGATCTTTAAAAAGAAGTTTCCTGAAATTTCATTGGCCCCCGTCGACAACTGGTTTTTCACATTAGATAAGGCCCGGGAGGAGATAAGCGAATATTTTAACCTTTCTACTCTTAAGGGATGGGGGCTGGAAAGCCGTCCGCCTCTTATGGGGGCCTGCGGGGGTCTTATAAGCTATATCCGTGAGACAGGCAAAGGAAAGAAGACTGTTCTTAAATCCTTAAGGGTTTATTCCAGGAAAAAACATATGATACTGGACAGGAACAGCCAGGAAAATCTTGAGCTTCTTCGTAATCTTCAGGACGGAAGTAAAAGAAATACCCTTTACGGCCTGCTGGATTTTACTTCTACCCCCATGGGAAGGAGAAAACTGGCCCGCTGGATATCCCGGCCTCTCAAGAATGCTTCAGAGATAGCCCGGAGGCTTAACGGTGTGGAGGAAATTATGGAGAAGGGCGCGCTTTCGGGTTCACTAAGCGGGGAGCTCAGAAAAATAACTGATATGGAGCGAATAGTTTCCCGGGCGGGCTTCGGGTCATGCAATGCCAGGGACCTTGCCTCATTAAGAAATTCCCTCAAGGCCCTTCCTTCAATAAAGAAGTCTCTCACTTCAGTCTCTTCCGATATTCTGAAGGAAATATCAACGGGCCTGAATGAGATGAAAGGCCTGCGCAAGGAACTTGATTCAGCAATTGCAGATAATCCTCCTGTTACCATAAAGGAAGGCGGACTTATAAAAAAAGGGTACAATTCTGAACTGGATGAACTTATAAACCAATCCTCCGGGGACAAGGAATGGATAACCCGTCTTCAGCAGGAGGAGAGAGAAAGGCTTTCAATACCTTCTCTTAAGGTGGGCTATAATAAGGTTCACGGGTATTACATTGAGGTTACTAAAACCCATACAGACAAGGTTCCGGTTGAATATACCCGCAAACAGACTTTGGTAAATGCCGAGAGATATATAACCCCCCAGCTAAAAGAAAGAGAAAATTCAATACTGGGGGCTGAAGAAAAGAGATGCCGGCTGGAATACAGCCTTTTTCAAAAGTTAAGAGAAAGGGTATGCATCGAATCTTCTGTAATACAGAAAAATGCAGACCTTATAGCCCGTCTTGACTCTCTGGACAGTTTTGCCCGGGCTTCAAAAAAGTATTCCTATATAAAGCCCAATGTGACAGACGGAGATGAACTGCTGATTAAGGACGGCCGTCACCCGGTAGTTGAACAGAGCCTGGCTCTTAATGATTTTGTGCCCAATGATGCCCGGCTTGATTTTCACAGCCGCCAGATACTGTTAATAACCGGGCCGAATATGTCCGGGAAATCAACTTATCTCAAGCAGGTTGCCCTTATATGCATAATGGCCCAGATGGGCTGTTTTGTGCCTGCTTCAGAGGCAAGGATAGGGATAGTAGACAGGGTATTTACCCGTATAGGATCAGGTGAAAACCTGGCTGCGGGGGAATCCACTTTTATGGTGGAGATGACAGAAGTGGCGGAAATACTGAGCGGGGCAACAGAAAAAAGCCTTCTGATAATGGATGAGGTGGGAAGAGGCACTTCCACCTTTGACGGCATAAGCATAGCCTGGGCAGTAATAGAAAAGATAGAGAAGATGAAAAGCCGGACCCTTTTTGCCACCCATTATTTTGAGCTTACCGAGCTTGCCTCTTATATGGAAAAGGTTAAAAACTATAATTTTACGGTACGGGAGTGGAAAGATAAAAAGAAGATAGTGTTTCTTCGTAAACTTAATCCCGGCAGCGCGGATAAATCATACGGAATACACTGCGCAGAACTGGCCGGGGTTCCCCGGGATGTAATATCCAGGGCCTGGAATATATTCAGGAAACTGGAGGAAGAGCAGTATAACGAAAAAGGGTATCCCAGACCGGCCCCGGCCCGGGAGCAGGACCAGCTGGGCCTCTTCCAGTTCAGGAATGAAAAATACAGGGAAAAAATAAAAAATATAAATCTTGAAAATACGGCGCCGCTGGAGCTTATGAATATAATTAAAGATTTGCAGGAAGAGATGAATAATGAAAATTAAAAAGCTATCCTCCGAAGTAATCAACCGTATTGCTGCGGGAGAAGTTGTTCAGAGACCGGCATCTGCCGTAAAAGAGCTTGTAGAGAACTCCCTGGATGCGGAAGCTAAAAAAATAGAGGTATATTTTGAGGCGGGGGGAAAAACACTGCAGGTTTCAGATGACGGGACGGGGATGACAGCGCGGGAAGTTAGGCTGGCCCTGGAAAGGCATGCCACTTCCAAAATCCGGGAAGCCGGGGACTTAGAGAGAATATCCACTATGGGCTTCAGGGGAGAGGCCCTCCCTTCCATAGCCGCAGTTTCCCGTCTAAGCATAAAGAGCAAATCCGGGGATAGTGAGGCAGTTGAAGTTAAAGTTGAGGGGGGGGGAGAACCTCTTCTTCTTCCGGCGGCCTTGGCGGAAGGAACCACGGTAAGAGTAAGCAGCATTTTCTATAATACCCCGGCGCGCCGCAAGTTTCTTAAGACCGAGGCAACGGAAAAAAAGCATATAATAAGAACAGTAGAGGAAATTTCTCTTTCCCGGCCAAAGGTAAGTTTTCTTCTTAAGGAGAAAGAGCGCAAGATTCTGGATCTTCCAGCTTCCTCTTTAAAAGAGAGGGCAAGAGGCATTATGGGTCAGAGGACGGCCTCTAAACTTGTCCGGGTTCAGTTTGACAACCCCTACATTGAGCTTTCCGGGTATATATCTTCTCCTGAGATTTCCTACCGGGGCAAAAGCCGAATATATATCTTTGTAAACAAAAGGCCTGTATATTCTCCCCTTATCCAGCATGCAATAGCCCAGGCCTACCGGCAGTTCATTCCCCCGAATAAGAGCCCGGCCTGCCTCTTAAATATAAAAATGCAGCCCGATCTTGTGGATGTAAATGTGCATCCGGCAAAAAGAGAAGTTAAGTTTTTAAACCAGCAGGGAGTTCATCAGATAATTTATAAAATTTTGTCGGGACAGCTGGAGAAAACCCCGGGAGCTTTTGACTTTGATTTTTCCTCTTCTTCAGGTAGTAGGGAAAAGAAAGAGAAAAGTTCAGAATCAGGCAAAATGCCGGGTCCGGGTGCGGCCTTAGGCAAAAAGGAGCAGTCCAGCCTTGAAAAACTGGACCTGGGGGAAGCCAGAACCTTTAAGTTTTCACCTAAAACTTCCGGGGAAAAATCTATAAAGAATGAGGAAAAAGGAAATATATATGCTGCCTTTCAGTGGAAAAACAAGTATATAATTGGAGAGGACGGGGAAGGTATAATCCTTATAGACCAGCATACGGCATGGGAAAGAATAAATTATGAACAGCTTAAGCAGGATGCCCAAACTGGAAATGCCGGAGTTCAGGGGCTTCTGATACCGGAGATTGTAGAGGTTGAAAAATCGAAAGCCCATCTGCTTTCCTCCCGCCTGACCCTTCTTA
>PWQF01000145.1 GCA_003556865.1 Elusimicrobiota bacterium
ATCGTTCCATGTTATTGTAGTGGTCGCGTTCTGGGGCAGCTGGTCAAGGTTATACCATGCATGTTCTGGATCTATCACCGCACCAACAGGCTCGGGGACATTGTTATCAACGGGTTCTTTTGTGAAAGATTGAAGCGGCACTTCAAAGGCTGACTCAACATCTCCCGCATCATCATAGCTTACCGTAACCTCATCCTCGTAAGCTACCGGTTCCCCTTCTATAAGTAGATGTATTTCTGTATCATCTTCTGTATCAAGAGAGGCGGCGCTGAAAGAACGGGTATCCCCGTCTACATAAAACTCAAAATATTCGTGTTGGCCTGAGGGATCGGCCATATCTCTGGTAAACTTTATTGTTATAGTACTGCCTGTTTCATCCGTCCAGGCAGAATGAAAGCTGGGTTCGGCTCCCAGGGCGGTTATTGTAAAAGTAGAAGGCTCTCCTTCATCATATGTAATTACAAGGTCAATAGACTCATCAGCGAATTCAAGTGCTTCGGTAAGATAACTTTCTAAAACTGTAAGAACAGCTGTCTGTCCGTCGTCACCTGTAATTGTATAATCAGTATCCTCCGCAAGTGTATCTTCCCCTTCAGTAATTGAGACAACTTCCGATGCAAGGTTCCAGGTTATTGTGCTTACAACATTGTGCGGGTTTTCAAGATCAAAGTATGCCGAGTCAGGTGATATGCGCGGCTGGGCCACTTCGGCATCCCAGGTTATGTCGTCTAATGAATTCCAGCCGTCATCTCTTACAAGCTGAAACCTAAAAAAGACATCGCTTTCTCCTTCTAAATCGCTTAGGTCCTGGTCGGCGCTTAGTGGGTGAAAGTTGCCGTCTACCGGAAAATCATCTCCAAATATCTTTGTTGTCATAACTGGGATATCATAAGTTACCCCGCCGTCTATTGAAGCATCAACTTGTAATTTGCTGTCGTCTCCGGTAGATGTCGCTCTGGCATAAAAACCCAGAGAGATATTCTCTCTACCGCTGAAATCAAAGCGGGAGGTATACATATTATTCTCTTCACCCGAACCGGCTCTTACCTCCGGAGCATTATCTCCTTCCTTAGAACCAGTTCCGTACTGGTTTGATGTCCAATTATCCTGCAAGTCCCAGAAAAGCGGGGGGAACAGATCAAAAATTTCGTTATGGGGAAAAGTGTCTATGGCATATATATCAGTATTTACACCTATATTTAAAGTATCGGAATCAGATGCAATAACTGATTCGTGAGAATCATCTATAGAAACGGTAATAGTCCCGGACTTTACTACCCCGGCAGAAAAAGTTATATCCACACTTGCCGTTCCACCTGAAGTATTGGCAACTACCCCGGCTCCGACAAGTTCACTGACTGTACCGGTGGAAACACCATCTATATCGGCTTCATCAAAACCGGCCAGCTCAAACGTCACTGGGACATCGTCAACCGGGGCATCCAGTGTCGCATTGTAGCTTTCAGTAGCAGCTTCATCATCAGTTATGACATTCCAGGTACCGCTCAGGGTTACTTTGCTGGCCTCTTCCGGAAGTTCACCCATAACAAATGCACTGTCAACAAAAATATCTTCCTGTGTTTCGGTGTAACGTCCCTGAATATGAAACCGCGCTATTGTAGCATCCGAGGGTGCCTCCACTGCCAGCTCCTCAAATTCTTCCCAGGTTTCATGGTCTGAAAAACTGAATGAATAGGCACTTTCATCATTTTCCGCACTAGGAACTCCTTCTTCCTGATACCATTCAACAGTTACGGAAACCTCCGATTCATTTGCTACGCCACCTTCATCACGAAGGTATCCCCAAACCCCCACATCGTATTCATTACCCGCGATTACGCCAAAATAATCCGACTTTATTCCCCGCCCGTCGAAACTTGATGTGGGATTATTAAATAATACACACGTATCTCCCTCATGGGGAGCATCAAGTCCGGTTGTTCCCGAATGGGCGCGGTTCACACTACCTGCTGTTCCTGTCTTTTCCCAGTCCTCAAGTTCTGCTGTTGCTGTAGTTCCATCCCAATCCTCAAATGCAGGGTCTTTCAAAAGGTTCACAAGCTCAGCATAAGCAGTTGCATGGGAGATAAACAGCATAAAGGATGCTATGGTAACTGTTTTAATCAGGGAGGTAAGCCGGTTATTCATTTCCGCCCCGGATCTGTTTCTGAATTTACCCCATAAGCTGATCTAAATGGGGCCGGCCCCATTTTTTTCAGGGTAAGAACTTTCAGTTTATATATATTATCTTTTTTAAAAAGCATCATTATTACTTTAATAATAATTTACTAAGGGAACTTTTGTCAATATCCTTTCCCGATAAAAACTTTCTTTATTTTACTCCTGTTTTAAAACCGGTTTCCGTTTATTTTTCTTTTCAATTTTTTAAATTTATGCTACAATCGGCGCATCCTTAATTTAGGCTTTTAATTATGAATATAATAAAAAGAACAGTTTTATTTTTTTCCGCTGCAACCCTGCTAGCCTCCTGCGCTTCGGTGCCAATGACCGGCAGGAGGCAGATGACCCTCATACCATCTTCTCAGCTGGCCTCTATGGGCGAGACAAGCTACAGGGAAATAGTAGCAGCTTCTGATATCTGCCGGGAAAGCCCCGAAGCGGAAATGATTCAAAGAGTCGGGCGCCGGATTGCCGATGCAGCCGATTCCTTTATGAGGGATTCGGGCAGGGGTTCGGAAATAAGAAACTATAACTGGGAATTTAAGCTTATAAAAGATGATACAGTTAACGCCTGGGCAATGCCTGGAGGTAAAATAGCCTTTTACACGGGCATACTTGAGCTTATGGATAGCGAGGACGAGGTGGCCGTGGTTATGGGACACGAAGTGGCGCACGTTATCGCTAACCACGGCAACGAAAGGATGAGCCAGGCCATACTTGTGGATTTCGGGGGAATGGCCTTAAGCCGGCTGCTTCAGGAGAAACCGGATGAAACCCGGGAGCTTTTTATGACCGCTTTCGGGGTGGGCGCTGCCGTGGGCGTTATGCTTCCCTACAGCAGAAAGCATGAATACGAGGCCGATGAGATAGGGCTTCATTTAATGCATATGGCAGGATATAACCCGGCGGCCGCCATAACCTTCTGGGAAAAGATGGATGCTATGGGGGGAGCCTCCCCTCCCCAGTTTCTATCCACTCATCCTTACAGCAGGAGCCGCATAGATAAGATGCGTAAGATTGCAGGCCGGCTTGAGAAATAGCCGGGGCCATAGAAACTCAAAGATACTTTTCAAAAACTTTCCGGAAATGGAACCCGTATATGGAATAGGTTACAGCCAGGGGAAATAACCTGGGCTTCTTAATTATAGACCAAAAGATAAGTTCCCAGAAGTAGAACCTTTCCCTGCCCAGAACCCCAAGGCGGAACAGGGATTTAAAGAGAGCCCTTAAATGGTTGAAGTCAATATGAGAAAAAGAGTTATTTTTTATGGGGTAATTTTTTAAGAATTTTTTAACCCTTCTGTAATAATTACGGGGATTATAAATTGTGGCTATCACCTTCCTGTACCCCCGGATAAGTTTTGAATAGTTCATCTTTGGCCTGAAATTAAGCGAAAAATTGGTATTATTGCCCTGCTCTTTATTTAAGAGCCTCTTCTCTCTTTTAAGTTTCTCATATAACCCGGTGCCCTTAAGGGCGTTCAGCAGCCCTACCATAGCGGTTACTATTCCGCTTTCCTGTATAAATTTTATCTGTGAGTTAAAAATAGAACCCGGGTCGCTGTCAAATCCAATGATAAAGCCTCCCTGCACTCTTAAACCGTACCGCTGCATTCTATGCACGCATTCTATCATATTCCGGTTCCGGTTCTGGGTTTTTTTACATTCGCTCAAGCTTTCATCACTGGTAGTTTCTATTCCCACAAAAACAGTATCAAACCCGGCCCGGACCAGCATTTTTATAAGCTGAATATCATCTGAAAGGTCAAGCGAGGCCTGCGTCAAAAAAGAGAAGGGATACTTTTTTTCCTTCATCCATTCAATAACGGCCGGAAGCACATCTTTCTTTAACGATTTCCGCCGGGCAGTAAAATTATCGTCTACAAAGAAAACCTTACCGCGCCACCCCCTTTCATACAGGTCGTTCAGCTCTCTTAGTATCTGTCCTGCGCTTTTTACTCTTAACCGGTGTCCGAAAAGCTGGGTAATATTGCAGAAATCAAAATTAAAAGGACATCCCCTGGATGTCTGGATACACATTGAGGCATAATTATTTTCATTTATAATACTTAAATCCGGGTCGGGGCTTTTTTCCATATCGGCCCGGCGGGAACTCTTATAGACTCTTTTCAGGTTACCTTCCTTAAGATCCTTTAAGAAGCGGGGCAGTGTAATTTCCGCTTCATTTAAAACAAAGTGGTTTACACCCGGAAATTCTTTATATCCCGAAGTAAAGATCGGACCCCCGGCCACAACTGTTATATCCTTCTCATTGCATCTCTTTATAACCTCTACGGCAGACTCTTTCTGCACCGACATCCCGCTTATGAATACAAGATCGGCCCTATCCAGCTTATCGTCACTTAATTTTTCCACATTCATATCCACAAGTTTCTTATCCCAGTTTCCGGGAAGCAACGCAGATACCGTTAAGAGTCCCAGGGGCGGGTAGGAAGCCTTTTTTGATATAAATTTAAGTGCATATTTAAAGCTCCAGAAGTTTTCCGGATACTTAGGATATACCAGAAGTATATTCTTATCTCTTTTTTTTATTTTCCCGTTCATTTATTATAGGGTACCATATTTAACCAGAACCATCAATGATCAAGAGAGTTTATTCTATTGACATCGCTTACTCTAAGTGCTAATAAATTGAAATAGAAAGAACAGGGTTAAGGTTTATAATGCCAATATTAAAAAAATCATTCTTTTTGCTTCTGACCGGAGCTGTTTTGCTTTTATACCTATACGGCTGCCTTGCCGTAAGACTGGCGCCGGAAGAAGAAATTCACTATACACTTGCCATTTTAGGCACTACAGATGAGAAACAGTACATTAAGGGGTATGACTATATAGAAAATAAAGAAGACGGCACTATCGGTTTAAGCAGGTTATATACGATGATTGAGGAGGCAAGGTCTGAATATGAACATACCCTTCTTTTTTCTGCCGGCGATATATTGCAGGGAAGCTTTATCGGTGAAATGGAAGCTGTTGTATCTCCCCTTGAAACTAAACAATACCAGACTATAATTAAAGCTTTTAACCATATGGAGTATGATGCCGTTTCCGTAGGGAATCATGACCTTACGGATTTTGGACTTAGTTTTTTTGAAACAGCTAAAAAAAACTCAAACTTTCCGTGGCTTTCCTCCAACATAAAAAAAGCAGATAACCCTTCTGAATTTTATATCCAGCCCTATACCATTATTGAAAAAAATATTAAAGGAATACCTCTGAAGGTGGGTGTAATTTCCTTTATCCCGCCCCACACCATGTACTGGGGCAGGAGATTTCTTGAAGAAAAAATAATAGTAAAAGAGATACTTCCTCAGGCGAAGAAATATATCCCAATCCTGGCGGAAAAATCTGATATAGTCGTTATTGTTGCTCATACCGGTATTGATGAGTCACATCCGGAGGCATTTTCAGCACGCGAAAACGCAGCTTACCACCTTTCCCTTATCGAAGGTGTCAATGCTATGGTTTTGGGACATCAACACCGTTTTTTTCCCGGAGATTTTAAAGATATTGATGGCATTGATAATGAGAAGGGCCTTATAAACGGCGTCCCGGCAGTAATGGCCGGGGCAGCGGGAGAAGCACTGGGCATCATAGAATTAAAACTGGCGCACCGCAAAGACGGGTGGAAAATAGTCGGGGAAAGCTCACGCCTCAGGTATACAGAAGAAGAAATAAGCCCCCACAGTGATATTGAAGATATTGCCTCAGATATACACAAAAAAACCTTGAAATATCTTAATACCACCATTGGCAGAACCAAATTTGAAATTGCCTCTTACTTTTCCAGGATTAAAGATACTGCTATTACCCAGCTTATAAATGACGCCCAACTTGATTATGCAACAACAGTTATAGCAGAAACAGAATACCGCGATACTCCCCTGCTAAGCGCTGCTGCGCCTTTTAAAGCAGGAGGAGAAGGCCCCAATCATTTCAGCAGTGTGAAAGAAGTAATTACTATAGCGGATGTTGTCAATGATATTTATACTTATACAAATAATGTAGAAATAGTAAAAATTAACGGCAACCAATTAAAAGATTACCTTGAGCGTTCTGCCTATAACTTTAATACCATTGATCCGGTTCTTGAAGAGCCACAGCACCTTATAAACTATGAAATGAGCTCTTTTAATTATGATGTAGTGAAAGGAATAGATTACCAGCTTGACATTACTCGCCCCCCGGGAGACCGGGTTGTTTCTTTGATATATAGAGGAGAAGAAGTTGAAGGTGAAATGGAGTTCTTAATTGTAACAAATAATTATCGCGCTTCCGGAGGAGGGGGATTTCCCCATATGGTAAAAGAGAATCTGGTTCTATCAACAACTGCTGCAAGCCGCCAGAAGATAATAAAATATATTCAGCAGCAAAAGGAAGCTGCCCCGCTTCCCACCCGGAATTGGTCAATCGGACCCGTTAAAACCTCAGGCCCCCTTATCTATCACTCCTCGCCAAAAGCGCGCCATTATATTAATGAAAACCGTATTAACGGTCTTCAATATCTGGAAACCTGTGAGGAAGGCTGGGGTGTTTACAAAATAGATTTATTTAAAATAAGATAATATTCAGGCATTTGCGCTGTTAATAGATATCGACAATAAATAAAAAGTCTCAAAAAGTTCTTTACCCCGAATCGGATTGAGTGGAAGGGTTTAAGGCAGCAGCAATCTCCGGGGTTTCACCCCAGACATATTTTTTGAGAAAAAACCTGTTTTCTCGACAAGAGACAGATGAAATCAAACGCCTTGGCAAACCGCAGCTGGTTCTTGAAACATTAGACTATGAACTGTTAATGAGTCGAGGTAAAAAAGAACTTTACTTTTATCAAGACAACGTAGAGGTATCTCTTAATAGTAATATTTTACTGTTACTTACAGAAAAAAGGGGGAAATAGCGATAATTTAAGGAAAACTTTAAAAGGCTTACCTCGCAAATGCCTTATTAATCGGTAGCCTATTAATCGGTAGCCTTGAAAGATTATAGTGGTTTTATTATAATTTTCTAACTATTAAAGGGATAATAACCCCTTGTTTAATTGGGGTTGTTCAGACTAATAATTTATCTGAATTTTCCTGAATATATTTTTATTTATACCATATAAGCAATAACCATCTTTATGAATATAATAGGTATTTCCGCTCTTTACCATGACAGTGCAGCCTGCCTTCTTCAGTCAGGCAAAATCACTGCTGCAGCCCAAGAAGAAAGGTTCAGCAGAAAAAAACATGACCCCTCTTTTCCCCGCAGGGCCATAAGTTTTTGCCTGGAAAGCCAGAACCTTAAAGTTAATGATATAGATTATATGGTTTTTTATGATAAACCGCTGCTTAAGCTTGAGCGCCTTCTTGAAACTTATCTTTGCTACGCCCCCTTAGGCATCCGGTCTTTCAGCAAAGCTGTTCCCCTCTGGCTTAAGGAAAAACTATGGCTGAAAAACCTGATACATTCCGACCTGGGATTTGAGGGAAAAATTTTATTCACTGAACACCATCAGGCCCACGCTGCTTCTGCTTTTCATCCTTCCCCCTACAAAGAAGCTGCGTTTCTTACTTTAGACGGAGTTGGTGAATGGGCTACCGCAAGCTTCGGTATCGGTGAAGAAAATAAAATAACCATTTCTTCCGAGCTTCACTTTCCACATTCAATTGGTCTGCTTTATTCCGCCTTTACTTATTACCTGGGGTTTAAAGTTAATTTTGGAGAATACAAAGTTATGGGGCTGGCCCCTTTCGGAAAGCCAAGTTATAAAAATTTAATTTTATCTGAATTAATTGATTTAAAAGAAGACGGCTCCTTCAGGGTAAATATGAAATATTTCAATTACTGCGCAGGGCTGACCATGACTAACAGAAAATTCTCAAAACTGTTTGGGGGCCCTCCCCGCAATCCGGACACACCTATTCGCCAGCGCCATATGGATCTGGCCTGTTCAGTACAAAAAGTCACAGAAGAAATCGTAGGACGGATGGCGAGACATGTTTTTAAGGTAAGCGGAAAAAATAAACTGTGCCTGGCAGGAGGCGTAGCTTTAAATTGCGTCAGTAACGGGAAACTTTTGAGGGAGGGCCCTTTTAAGGAAATATGGGTTCAGCCAGCAGCCTCAGATGCCGGCGGTGCTCTGGGAGCA
>PWQF01000203.1 GCA_003556865.1 Elusimicrobiota bacterium
AGGTATTTAAGCATTGCCGCGGTAAGAGTTGTCTTACCGTGGTCCACGTGCCCTATTGTTCCAACATTAAGATGCGGTTTTGTTCTTTCAAATTTAGCTTTTGCCATAATCTTTTCCTCCTGCTTTATAAAAAGTCCCTTATTAAAATCAGTTTAAGCCACGCCACCTAGCCTCATATCCGTAAAATGGAGCTGGGAACGGGATTTGAACCCGTGACCTCGTGCTTACCATGCACGTGCTCTGCCGGCTGAGCTATCCCAGCAAAAATAAAAACAGATAAAACTGCCCCGCCGCTGCCGGTCGCCGTATTTCTATGGAGCGGGTGATGGGAATCGAACCCACATGACTGGCTTGGAAGGCCAGGGCTCTACCATTGAGCTACACCCGCCTAAAGATTTCAGGCGGTAATTTTATTTTAAAATGGTGGACAGGGGAGGATTCGAACCTCCGTAGGTCCAACGACCGACAGATTTACAGTCTGTTGCCTTTAACCACTCGGCCACCTGTCCATCTTATATGGAGCCGATGGCCCGATTCGAACGGGCAACCTGCTCATTACAAGTGAGCTGCTCTGCCGTTGAGCTACATCGGCTTATTCATTGTTCCTGCTCCGTGCTCAAGGATTAATGTTAATTAAATGATTGGTGTTTGTCAACACCGGACCGGGATTTGCTGAATTCATTTAAATAAATTGAATTTTTCACATAAGGCTTTTAACCTGCCGCACTCTTTAAGCGTAATAAATCTACATTCCCCTTTTCAGGCGCCAGGAAAGAAATGGGGGAAGTTTTTTTTCATTCATTTTCTTCTGCACCGCCTTAATATCATATTTTATCCTGAAAAGAGTTACCTCCTCCTTTTCAGCTTCATAAATGAGGCAGCAGGCTCTTGAATCCCCATCCCTGGGCTGGCCTACAGATCCGGCATTAATTATATATTTAAGTCTTTTATTTATTTTAACGGGTTTCCCGTTAACAAAGTTAAAATCTTTAATACCAGTTTTACTTTTTTGAAAATATCCCGGAATATGAGTATGTCCTATAAAAGAGATATTCTCCTTCATAAGAAGAAAGGAAGGTGCGGCTTCAGCCGGGGTTTTTACATACTCATTTAAAGGGGAGCGTAAACTTCCGTGTACAGCTATAACACCTTCTTCTCTCCTTTTAGTTTTTAATCCGGCAAGATAAGCGGCATTAGGCGCCTTTAACTTTTCAGAAGTCCACCGCACGGCCTTTTCCGCAGAGGGATTAAAGGATACTAATTCTCCGGTTTTTAAGAGCGCAGAATCATGATTACCCAGTACACTGAAAATTTCAGGATTATTTCTTACCTCTTCCACACACCTGTTGGGTTCAGGACCGTAGCCCGTAATATCTCCGCAGTTTATAATCCTTTCAGCACCCGCTTCTTTTAAAAAATCAAGTACCTTTATCAATGCCGGGTAGTTGGAATGAATATCGGAAATTATTCCGTACTTCATACTTGAAAAATTAGTTTACCCCTTAAATAACGCCATAATACCTCCATCCCGAACAAGGGCAGAAAAGCTACCCGGCTCAACCTCCAGGGCTGAATTATGAGCCTCCAAAACCATTCCATACCCAAAAGGGAAAAAATAAAAGGGGCGCGCCTTATCTGACCGCTGATAACGTCAAAGCTTCCTCCCACACCCATAATAAGTCCCGCATTTAATTTATTTTTCAGGCAGTTAATAAAAATCTCCTGGCGGGCCATATCCAGACCCACAAAAAGTGCTTCAGGCTTCTTCTTATTTATATCCGCAATTATTTTATCCTCTTCCCCGGAAGAAAAATAGCCGCTAGCTGTGCCGCAAATCCAGATAAAAGGATTTTTTTTCTTAAGCCTATCAGCAGCGGCAAGCGCTACCCCCTCTTTTCCCCCAAAAAAGAAGCTTTTCACGCCCGAATTAACTATATCCTCCATTAACTCAATCCCGGGATAACGGACAACCCCCCGCCCCTCAAGAACCCGGACCATCAGTTTTACCCCTATACTGTCGCAAACAATTAAAGAACTTTTTTTAAGAGCGGCCAAAAAATCCCTGTTTTTCCAGCATTCCCATACCATAAGGCTGTTTAAGGTAACTATATTTTTTACACCCTTTTTCTCCCGGGCATATTTTTTACAGTAAGATAATATTTCAGGGCGGGAAAAAGAAGAAACCTCCATCAAGCTGAAGAGGATTTTACATCTTTAAGGTTTACTGAAATGACTTTTGAAACCCCGAATTCCTCCATTGTGATTCCGTAAAAAGTATCGCTTTCCTGCATGGTCTGTTTATTATGGGTTATTAATATGAACTGGGTCTTTTCTGAGTAATCTCTAAGCATCCTTAAAAACCTGTGCAGATTTACATCATCCAGGGGAGAATCTACTTCATCAAGAATACAAAAAGGGGAAGGTTTAACTTCAAAAACGGCAAACATAAGAGCTATAGCCGTAAGAGCTTTTTCCCCGCCCGAGAGCTGTTTAAGAGAATTGATTTTTTTACCCTCAGGCATTGCTGAAATTTCCACCCCGCTTTCCAGTATTTTGTCCGGTTCGCTAAGGTAAAGACCGGCCCGGCCGCCTTCAAAGAGCCGGTTAAAAACTCTGTTGAAATTTTTATTTATGGTATTAAACGAAGATATAAATCTGTCTTTTGTCTGATTATTTATTTTTCTTATTATGTTCTTAAGGTTCCGGTCTGCTTCTTCAAGGTCATCAACATGTTTCTTTATAAATTCAAACCGCTGGTTTTCTTTTTCAAATTCCTCAGGGGCTTCCAAATTCACATTTCCTATCCGTTCCAGTTTAATTTTTAAATCTCTTATTTCATCATCGGAAACTGCTCTTCTGCTGTAATCTTTTAAAGCCTGCTCCAAGTCCCTACCCATATCTTCCTTCAGCCTCACCTTTATTCCTTTTATTTTCTCCCTTAAAATTTCTTCTGCCTGTTTTTCTTCGGCCTCCATATCCTTGAAACGCTGGATTTCAAGCTCTTTATCTCTCTGCTTTGCCTTCAGGCTTTTAAGTTCGGAAGTAATCCGGCTTTTAAAATTTTGAAGTTCCCCCGTCCCGGCCTGTTCTTTTTTCTTTTTATTTTTTAAACTATCCAGCTCCTTTATATCTTCTGTATTTCTGGATATTATATTCTGGCGGTGAGCCTTAAGGTCTTTAATAAGGTTTTTTAATCTTTCTGCCTCTTTTTCAGACTGGCTTATACTATCTTTCAACTCCCTTTTTCTACTAAGTTTCCGGGATATAGAGTCGCTTAATATATTTATTTTTGCTTCCAGTCCGGCGGAACTTATTTTCAGTTCCCTTATAGCATCCTCCATTATATTTTTTTCTTTTTTCAGTTTAATAAGATTTTCACTGAGTCCCTCTATTTTTGATTCCTGCTTTCCCGCACTGAGAAGTAACTCCTGTTTATCTGAAAATTCTTTTATTTTCTCTTTTATAACCTTAAACTCTTTACCTGTAATTTCAGACCTGCCCTTTAAATTGCTTTTTTTCTGTTTTAAATCTGAAAGGCGGTCCTTAAGCTGACCAAGTTTACTTTCCGTTTCCCTCCGTTCTTTTAAAATCCCCTCCCTTTTTTTACGCAGTCTTTCCAGAAACAACTCCCTTTCAGAAAGGTTTTTCCTTACTGTCTGCACCTCCTTCTCCAAACCCGGAAGCCGGCCGGCCCGGACCGGAAATTCCCCGCCGCCTCTCAGTATGCAGCCGGATTTATAAACTATATTATCTTTTATACGGGTCCCCGCAGTTATAAAACCTATAATCCTTTCATATAAAGCACCGGCACCCTTACAAACAAATCCGCCGCTTTCGGCAGGCAGGGAATCTGTTAAAATAAATGTAAGGGGAGGGAGATTTTTTGCACTTAAAAACTTTACCGCGGCAAGGGCAACGCTCTCAGATTCTGCCGTCATCCAGGAAATTTTCTCCCCGGCCCGGGCAGTAACTTTTTTAATCTCATCTTTTGAAAGATTTTTTTCCAGCACAGAAATCAGTGGGCCGTCAATTCCCGAAATACCGGACTTTGCCAGTTCCTGCATACTCAACAGCTGGGGCAAATATTTCTTACCTGAATCAAATTCGCTTTTTCTTTTATGATATTCCTGAAGGAACCGTTCTCTTTGCACCTCCGAATCAGATATTTCCTGATTAACCGAATCCTCCTCTTTAATCATTTGATTAAGTTTTTTACCCTGAAATTCTATCTCCCTCTCTGTTTTTTCTATGAGGGCGTCCTTCTCTTTTAACTCCTCATTGAGTTTATTAAGCGTCTCTTCCAATGTTTTAAATTTTTCACGAACCGTTTTGCCTGAATAATTGATATTTTCAATTCTTCTTTTTAATTCACTGTATAATGTGCGTTCATCAGAGAGTTTATTTTCTTTCTTTTCTATTTTCCGGGCCAGGACTTCTCTTTCTTTTTCCTTACTTTTAACTTCAGCGGTTTTTTCAGCCAGAAGGCCCTCTTTATCTTTTAATTTAATTTCAGCCCGGCTGTCTTTATTCGCCTCTGTATCTTTTAAATCATTTTTAAGCAGCTTTATTCTTTCCTGACAGAAACTTCTTGATTCACTGCTTCTTTTAATCTCCTCATCAAGTCTTTTAAGCTCGGAATCAAAGTTCTCAACTCTGGCTCCTATTATCTATATCCTGCTCTCTACAGAAAAGAGATTGCGGCTAAGCGAAATAATCTTTTCATCTATATCAGCTTTTTCTTCTTCTTTAGAAGAGACACTGGAATCCAGGGAACTTTTAGAAGCATTTAAGAGGGCCAGCTTTTCTTTCATCCCACCGGACTCTTTTACGGTACTATCCAAACTTTTCTTAAGACTAACATACCTCTGACAGAGCCGGCTCACCTCAAGGTATGAAAGTTTTTCCCTGTATTTTCTGTAGCGGGCGGCCCGGGCACTCTGTCTTTTAAGTCTCCTTATATTTTTCTTAACCTCCCCCAAAATATTCTTTACCTCGTCAAGATCGCTTTTTGTCCTCTCCAGGCGGCGCTGAGCTGTTTCTTTTCTTTCCTTATATTTTCTTATGCCGGCAGCTTCCTCTATAATACTCCGCCTCTCTTCTGCGGTGCACTTTAATATAAAGCTTACGTCCCCCTGGTTCATAACCGAATAAGACTGAGTCCCTACGCCGGTATCCATAAAAAGTTCTTTTATATCCTTAAGCCTGCAGGGATTTTTATTTATAAAATATTCGCTTTCCCCGCTGCGGTAAAGCTTGCGCTTTATAGTAACCTTGCTGTAATCAACCGGTAAAAGTCCGCTGGCGTTGTCAACACAAAACTCGACCGAGGATACACCTATAGGTTTTCGGGTCTGTGAACCCATAAATATCATATCCTCCATCTTTTCCCCCCTGAGCCGTCCAGGGCTCTGCTCACCCAGCACCCAGTTAATGGCATCAAGCACATTAGACTTCCCGCAGCCGTTGGGGCCCACAATAACAGTCATTCCTTTGTCGAAGGTAAAATTAACTTCATCGGCAAAAGATTTAAATCCGTAAATTTTCAAGCTTTCAAGATTCACTATCGGTACCTTTCTTTTTCGGAAAAAATACAACCGCAATATTCCTGCCTGTATAGTTTTTCGTTTTTTGAAATTTTTAGGCCTTTTTTCCATCCTTTCCTGAAATCGCGGGCATAAAATTCAACACCCTTTTTTCCTGCTGCCATTTCCCCTTCCTTAACTATTAATTCAAAATTCTGAAACCGGCTGTAAAGTAAAGTTGTAGTAAATAACCCTATACCCAGATTTTTCGCCTCTTCTGCGGTACGCTGCAGCCTCTGCCGGTAGCAGTCCCTGCACCTGTTCTCTTTTTCATAGGAGCCTATATTTTTAAACCATTCCTCAGGAAAATAATCTTCTTCTCTTAAAAATTCCAGATTAAGGGTATTTAAATAATATCCCAGAGCCATCCTTCTTTTATTATATTCTCTCCACCCGTGTATATTGGGATTATACCAGTAAGGATATATTGTAAAATCATTTTCTTTAAGCTTTTCTGCCGGATAGCAAAAGCAGGGGGCGCAGCATACATGAACTAAAATTTTTTTACTCATTAAAGCTTAAATACTCCTGCTCGGGAAAAGGACCGGATACAACTTTAAAAGGCAGGTCTGTTTCCAGCCTGAGCTCGAAAGCCTTTCTTTTAGTCTTCAGTATAAATTTTTCCCAGTACTCGGACTCCGGATCCTCTCCATTCTCATAGAGCCGGCTGTAGGGTTCAAAGAGGCGGGGGAACTTTTCCTTAAGCCAGAGAAAAAACATTTCCCTCTGGTAGGTTTTAATGGATAAGGGGGCGAAAATCACATATGAGGCCCCGGCCGATGCTGCCTTTTTCAGAACATAATCCATTTCACACCCGTCAGTCAGGTACGGGAGCACCGGAGAAACCCCCACTCCGGCAGGAATACCTTTTTTTCTTATAGCCCGCAAGGCTTTAAGCCGCATTTTTACCGGAGGTGATTCACCTTCAAGTTTTTTTACCAGTTCAGCTGAAACTACAGGTATGGAAAGAGTTACACAAACGCAGCTTTTCTCATTTATTCTTTTTAAAAGCTCCAGATCTCTTAATATTAAGGGGGAGCGGGTTACAATATGTATGGGAAAATCATAATTCTGAAGGACTTCCAGCAGCCTTTTAGTAATAAAAAATTCCTCTTCCGGCTCACCATAGGGCTCACAGGATTCCCCAAGGGCTATTCCCCCCGCTTCCGGGCCGGATTCCAGCTTCCGGTTAAGAAGGTACGGAGCATTGATCTTTATCTGAACCTGTCTGTCTTTTTCCTCCTCCAGCCCGGTAGAATCTATATGTTTTTTTTCCTGCACATAGCAATACCTGCACCCCATAAGACAGCCCCTGTAGGGATTAAGTGAATATCTTGACATATAAAAACTGTCTATCTCATTATTTCTGTACAAGATATTTTTTGCCTGATAGGGTTCGCTTTTTTTCTTTTTCATTTCAATCTAAGAGCCTTTTTAAAAAAGCCCATTTTCCTTTGAACTCATTTTTCCTTTTACTATTTTAAACCCCAGGGGAGTAACTGTTCTTCCTTTTGCTGTACGGGCCAGAAACCCTTTCTGAATTAAAAAGGGTTCATAAACATCGCTTATAGTCTCCTCGTCCTCCCCCAACGATACGGCAAGGGAACCCAGACCTACCGGGCCGCCGGAAAACTTTGTAATTATTGTTTCTATAATTTTCCTGTCCATAGGGTCCAGGCCCCGGCAGTCCACCTCAAACATTTTAAAGGCATTAAGAGCGGCGCTTTCTGTTATTACCCCTTCCTCTCTTACCTGGGCATAATCTCTTACCCTCCGTAAGTAACTGTTGGCTATCCTGGGCGTCCCCCGGCTTCGCAGAGCTATTTCCCGGGCGCCGGCATCGTCAATTTTAACCTGAAGTATTCCGGCTGAACGTTTAATTATTTTTTTCAATTCCGCAGTTTCATAAAAATCAAGCCTTTCCTGTATGCCGAATCTCTCCCTCATTGCCGCCGTAATTTTTCCGGCACGGGTTGTAGCTCCGACCAAAGTAAATGCAGGAAGATTCAGCTTTATGCTTCTGGCTGAGGGCCCTTCCCCTACAATAATATCAAGCTGGTAGCCCTGCATAGCCGGGTAAAGGGACTCCTCAACCACTTTATTTAACCGGTGTATTTCATCAATAAAAAAAACTCCTCTTTCCGGAATATTTGTAAGAAGAGAAGCAAGATCTCCCGGCTTCTCGAGAGCGGGGCCGGAAGTCTCTTTTACCGGTACCCCCATATGTTTTCCGATTATGTGAGCCAGAGTGGTTTTGCCTAAACCCGGCGGGCCGTGAAACAGGCAGTGATCCAGGGCCTCCTTTCTGCCTGTGGCGGCCTGGACAAACATTAAAAGTTTTTCTTTCAGTTTTTCCTGACCCACAAACTCTTCAAACCCGGAGGGGCGCAGCCGTATATCCGCGCTCTTTTCTCTTCTGTCAGAAAGGTCAGGAACCGCAGTTTTTCTTTTTTCCTCAACCATTATGCCTGAAAACCTTTTTTAGTATTTCCTCCACACTGTCATCCGGATTTAACTTATCCCTTAAAGATGAAATCATATCCCGGGCCTGGCCTTCCCGGTAACCCAGGGATAGAAGGGCCTTAAAGACTTCTTCTATTTTTTCCCTCGGCATGGTTACCGGGAAGGCCAGGCCCGGGATATGATTTCATCTTTAAG
>PWQF01000105.1 GCA_003556865.1 Elusimicrobiota bacterium
CCTGGCTCCCAGGGGCGCGGGAAAGTCGGCATTCAGGGACCGGCTCTGCCTGTTCTTAAAAAAAAATCTTTCAGTTAAAGCGCTCCGCTCCCGGAAAATATCTTATCTTTACCTGGCCAGGAGATTTCTGCCGTCTTTCTTAACCGGAAAACCGGAAGTATCCTACCGATTGGGTAGAATTATTTCAAAAAGTTTTTATTACCGGAAAGATTTTGAAGAGAAGGCCTACCAGGATTTTATGGAGCAGAATAAAAAGATAGATTCATTTTTAAGAAGTTTAAAAGGCAGGGGCGGAGAAAAGTCCTTGGATGATTTTATCTACTGGTTCAAGATAGTGTCCGGAAGGTTTCAGCTCTCGCGCTTATGGCTTAAGTCGGACGAGTTATTATGCTTCGGCGGCGGGTTTGTCTTCTGTCTGGAACATTTATTTTCAAAGGTTGAAGAAGAAGAGATTGAAGAGCTTCTCTCTCTTTTGCCTAAACCAAAAATTCTTATAAGAATAGAATCTTCGGAAGAGGATTTACTCAGGGTCCAGAAGCAGAGGGGGGCTGTGTATCCTGATAAGGAAAAAATTTCTAGGGAGATCGAAAGGACCCGGAAGCTGGCCTCCATGGCCTTAAGGCAGGGAATAAAGATAATCTCTTTTGAAAATGATTACAGGATTATTGAGTTCCCCCCTGAAGTTAAGGATAAGATACTGGACTTAAGCCGGAAAGGAAACTTAAAATGAGATTTAAAGTTCTTCTCTTTTCAAAATCCAAAAGCACCACCGGAGCCACATTAAATTTTATTAAATCCTTAAAAAGGGCCGGACCGGTTGCTAAGGTAAAATGGGTGAATTTCTCTAAAATGAAAAGAATTACGGGAAAAAAAATAGCGAAAAAACGGATATTAAATATTATTGATTCTTATTCCCCCACCCTTACAATAGTAAATAATGATGACGCGGAAGTTAAATGGGTGAAAAAATGTTCCGAGACCGGGGTTGTATCCTGCGTATACCACGAGGTTAATATGCCCGTACGGGAGAAGGCCGTTGAAATAGGGCGCTTAAGCGATTTTTTCTATTTATCAAGTAATTTCCAGTTAAAGGAATACAGGGAGAGGGGGGTTGATGCCGTATTCCTCTGCCGCGGCTCATCCCCGGATGTGCATTATCCGGTGCGCCCCCGAGGCGGCAGGTATGAGAGCGAAGTGGCTTTTATAGGAAAACCCCGTGCCGGGATACGGAACGGTATATTAAGAAAAGTTAATGAACTTTTCGACCTTAAGGTCTGGGGTCCCCGGTGGGACTCCGGTCAGTTTAAGCGGGTGGGACCCCGTATAGGACCATCTAAATACCGCATAGTATGCAGCAGCGCAAAAATCATACTTGGAATTAATGATGCCGGGGCGGCTGATTTTAATCAGATGAGAAAATATAGCGGTTTTACTTCCAACCGGGACAGGATAACAATGGGCTGCGGCGGGTTTCTTCTGACTAACTATAACCGGGGCCTGGAAAATATATTTAAGCCGGGAAAACATCTTGAAGTTTACGGGGATTTTAACGAACTAAAAGAAAAGATAAGCTATTATTTAAAAGAGAGTCAAAAAAGGAGTGAAATAGCTTACGATGGGTGCACCTATATTCATTCCGCCCATACATTTGACCATTTTACCGGAAAGCTTATTGAGGACGCCCGAAATAAATTTAAGGAAAAAGCAGGTTTATTCAGTCCCTGACCCGGATACCCATCTAACTGTTTTTTTGGCCCTATTCTCCCATAAAAGGTGTTTTGTGTTTTTAAAAATATACCTGCTCATCTCTTCTCTTTTTAAGGGGTTATTCATTAAGATATCTATTTTATCTGCAAGCTGAGCGGAATCCTCCGCCTTAAAAAAAAGCCCGGACCTGTTTTCGTCTATAATTTCCCGGGTGGAGGGCAGGTCAGAGGATATAACCGGTATCCC
This sequence comes from Elusimicrobiota bacterium, assembly GCA_003556865.1. The sequence continues at coordinate 1,954 of PWQF01000105.1, forward strand.
GTAGGTGAAATAATCAAAAAGCTTAAGAGGCGAGGTGAGGTGCCGGTTAAAAAAAGTGTTTCTGAGAGGAATTACTCCCACGGCGCTCTTTTTTAAAAGAGAGTCCACCTTTTTTTTAGATACCCATCCGGTAATTTTGATTTTAGAGAGCGGATACCTGTTTTCAGCCCTCCGCTTAAGACTATTTATCTCTTTTTCTGATTTTCCGCCTATAATTAAAGCTTCGGGTCTGGAGGAAGAGCGGTGAAGAGAATCTAAAAATATATCCACGCCCTTGAACCTTTCAAGGGAGCCTATGTAAGTTACATATCTTTTCTCTTCCGCGGATTTAATATGAGCGGGTATCCCGGTCATTAAAACCTTTATTTTAACAGATGGAAATGCAGTCCGGTAAAGCTGTTTCTGTTCCTTCAGAAGGCAGATAAGCCCGTCCAGTAAGGGTATGTATCTGTTTTCAAACCGGGACTGTTTCTTCTTTTTTGATATCTCTATATCATTCCTCATGGAGAGTTTTGGGAAAAAGTTATGTGATTCAAAAAATATTTTCAGATTAAATCTTTGCTTGGCCTTTATCAGGTAAGGCAAAAAAGTTTCTCTCCTGGTAATCACCGCATCCAGCCCTTCTGTTTTTACTATCTGCCCGATCTCTTTTAAAACCCGTCTATAGTAAAAATAATTAGAGTTGATCAGCGGTTTCCTTATCTGGTGAACTTTAAGGCCCGGTGGCTTTTCTGCATTCAGTTTTTCTTTAAAGACCTCCTCTGCGCTCAAGGAGGAGTTTCTTTTTATGAAAAGATGGCATTTTTCTGTATTTTGGGCCAGGGCGGCGCAGTTATAGCTTACAAAAGTAGTGCTGGGAGAATTAGAAGGCCATTTCCCGCTGTGAACGTAAGCTATCTTCATTTAAGGTCCGGGAGTAATATAGGTTTAAAAAAAGCGTTCACATTCTATTTCCTTATTATAATATAGTTTTTAAATCCAAATAATTCCCTTGAGCCCAGGAGCTTATTTTCAATAAAAGATAAGAGCCTGTATTTAAGTTTTTCATGTTTATGTTTTTGACGCCGCCGGTCAGGGCTGCCGCTGTACTGAAGTTTATCTTTCCAGTCCATATTTTCTATTGTTCTCTTCATTACCTGTGGATGGCTCCCTTTGAATTCGGTTAGCCGCAAGAGGGGGCCGTAATCAAATTCAGAGGGGAGCCTGTCGTGTAACTCACCCGCCCGGGCTTTCCCCTTATGTATTATGTCAAAAGCTTTTCTTTTATTCTTCATTAACCGGGGGGGGCGGGCCCAGCCGTAATGGTAAATGTGCGCATTCAGCTCCGCCACTTTCAGTTTGAAGGTGCCGCTTTTTTTCCTGTAGCTTATTCCGTCAAAATCGGGTATTCTTCTAAAGGACTGGGCTGACTGCCAGGAATGTATATCCGGCCGGTTGCGGATAATTCTTATCTCTTTCCTGTACCAGCCGTGACCCCTTTGATAATGGCTGTAATCTCCCCAGAAGTGAAGATAGTTAAAAAGAAGCCCCTCAACTTCAGTATCATTTAAATATTTTTCACAGGCCTCTTTTATAGTTGGAAGATCTTTTTCGTGAACAACTTCGTCGGACTGAAGATAAAAAAGCCAGTCCCCGGAACAGGCGTTTTTAGCTATATCCGTCTGGTGGGCATGCTCCATTCCCCGGGGGTATTTGTCTGTATCCCAGACAGTATCTATAATTTTTATTTTAGGGTCGCCAATGGATAAAATATCTTTGCGGGTGGTGTCATCCGGGTCGCCTTTGCCTACGGCAATAATAAATTCGTCAACCAGGGGAAGGATTGACTTTATCATAGGAACAACCGGGTAATATAATTTTACCCCGTTCCTTACCATGGAAAAACCGCTTATTTTCATAAATTCAACTTAAATTACCTTTAATATTATCTTTCAAGGCCAATTCTACATATAAAGGCCGGGAGGGTCAAATTGCAATTAAAAGAGGGATAATTATAATAGCATTACCGGAAAAGAATAAAGAAAATGAAAATACTGCACATACTTACAATGCATCAGGCAGCGGGCCTTGAAAACAGGGCCTTCCGCTTTATACAGACAGCCCGCAACCATGAGCATCTTCTTCTGGTAATAAGCAGGCCCATTCACGGTAAATTTAAAAAATCCTTCTCTGAAGATATTAAAATTAAACACTGGAAATATATGGGTCCTTTTAAGATCCCCGGATTTTTAAGGAGTTTTTTTTTAAAAAGGTGGCTTAAAAAGAACAGGTTTGATCTTTTTATCTCCTACAGTCAGCTTTCTTATCCCCCCTTGTGGAAAACTATTTTTAAGATTCCGGATGCTTACGGTATTTACTGGGAAGGGGGAGCCTCCTGGTTTAAACCTGAATCCAGCTCAAGGCTTCTTAAGCGCTTCCGGTCGTACATAGCAATATCTGAAGCCAGCGCCCTTATGCTGGAGAAAAAATTCAACATTAAAAGAGAAAGGATAAAGGTGATCCATAACGGTATACCCCGGGAAAAGGTTGAGGAAATAAAGGAGGCCTCCCCAGAGGGAAACGGAAAGAAGAGGTTTATAATTCTTTACCTGGGCAGGCTGGTTCCGGTAAAAGGTGTAGATTCTTTAATAAAGGCTGTGAAAAAGCTGGATAATGAGTGCCTTCTCTGGATTGTGGGTGATGGAAAAGAAAGAGATAGGCTGGAAAAAATAACCCGGGAAGAGGGGGTCGGCAGCCGGGTTCTTTTTATGGGGGCCAGGGTTGACCCTTCGCCTTTTTTAAAAGGGGCCCATTTAATGGCGGTTCCCAGCGTGAGAGAGCCCCTGGGCAATGTGCTGCTTGAAGCCGGCGCGGCAAAACTTGCGGTAATCGCATCCGGTATTGACGGTATACCGGATATTATCCGAAGCCAGGTTAACGGAATACTTATAAAGCCGACCCTTAAAATAAAAAATTCAAGAAAAAAGAAAGATTTCCCTGAATATGTGGTTGATATTAAAAAGAAGAATTTTGCGCCCCCCCGGATGATTGACCCTGAAAAATTGGCGGCAGAGATCAGGAAACTTAAAAATAATCCGGAGCTGCGCAAAGGGTTGGGAGAGAACCTTTATAAAACGGTAAGTGAAAATTTTATAATGGAAGATAAGATAAAAGAGTTCGAGGAGCATATAGGTCAAACTTATGAATAATAAAAGCAGCGCCCTTAACATTATAATTGATTTTATTATCTATCTGGGAATAATTGTTCATTTAAGCATGTTTCTTCCCTCCCCCCTGGGCGCGGGGGGACAGGATATAGGAATTCACCTGGCGTTAATACTTCTTCTTGCATCCCGCCGCTTAAATTTAAGAGAAATATTTTTAAATAAGCTCTCCCTACTCTTTCTCTTCTTTTTTCTCTTCTTATCTTTATCCACTCTTTTCTATTCCGAAATGCCGGTGGCCCTTAATTCTATCAGGAGCCGCCTTAAAGGGGTTTCTCTCTTTTTTACTATCCAGATTCTCTGTTTTTCAGATCTGAAAAGAGATAATATTTTTGGACTGGCCCTTTTCCCCTTATTTCTTATATACCTGAACATAGCATCGTTTCTTCCCTATTTTTCGGGTATACGCTACGGGGCTGACTGGCCGGGACTGAGGGCGCTGGGCCTCTGGCATAACAGGACGGCCCGGTTATGGAATATGGTTCTCCCGGTTACTGTTGCCACACTTTTTTTAGTTAAAAGAAAATTGCTGAAGTGGGTTCTTGCTTTTTTTACAGCAGCCTCCCTTGTGGGTATCCCAATGACCCTTTCCCGGGCCGGCACCCTCTCTTTAGCGGTGCTTGCCGCCGGGTTTATAACCGGGCTCTTTTTTTTAAAAAAAGAACTTTTTTCCAGGAGAGTACGGTTCTTAGTAATCCTGGGACTACTGGCCGCTGCTGCGGCAGGGCTATACCTGAACCGGGAACCGATTCAGGCCCGTTTTGCAACTGCGGACTGGGTTTCACTGACGGGCAGGTCCGATATTATATGGCCGGCGGTATTGGAGGCGGTAAAGGAGAGACCTTTTACGGGATACGGTTTTGCCGCTTTCCCTGAAATATCCAGGGATTTGCTGGGCAGAAATTTCCATCATGCCCATAATATATTTCTTCAGGTTCTTTTTGAGGGAGGTATTGCCGCTCTTGCCGTTTTTCTGGTCTTATGCGTATCTTTTATTAAGAAAAGCTTAAAGGTTATGCTAAAGGAAAAAAGCGGGCTTTACGGGTTATCTTTTTTAAGCGTTTTTCTGGCAGTTATACTGGTCCACGGTATGGCGGAGCATATACGTTTCCTGCCTTTCTCATTTTTTATGGCTTCGGCCTGGTTTTACAGGGCATATGAAAAGCTGTCTGAAAACTGAAGGAAAATTATAAATATGAATTTCTTGAATATCATCGGAAAAATTGTAATATTAAAAAAGTTAAAGCGGTATGGTATAAGAATTTGAGCAGCAGAAAAAAAAATAGATTTAAAACAGGTATGGCCGTTCTTCTGGTTTCGGCCCTTGTCGGTGTGGGGGTTGTTTTGCGTTACGGGGACGTAAACCTTTCGCAGGACCTGATAGAGGTGGGCAGGCAGAACCAGCCGCTGCGCTCCGACTCCCGTTTTATGGGAAGGTATGCTAACCCGGTTTATCACTTTATTTTTGCCGGGCTTCTTATATTTGGGTTTCTGGGAAGGAAAGACCCTAAAAAAAAGAAGTACCTGAGGGTGGCCCTTTTATATATAGCTGTCCAGGTTATAGCCTCGGGCATAATAACCCAGGGTATAAAGATGGCGGTGGGAAGCCCCCGCCCCCGCCAGGCCAGGCAGGAAGGTTACCAGCGGATCCCTTTCAGTAAAAGCACCAGGTACCGCTCTTTCCCTTCCGGACACTCCTCGGACGCCTTCAGCTCCGCGGGCGTGGTATGGATGTCTGCCAAGTCTCCCCTGCTGGTAGCTTTCAGCTTTGGCTATTCCGGAATGATAGCCTTAAGCAGGGTATTTGCCGACAGGCATTATTTACTGGATATAACAGGGGGAATGGTAATAGGTTTCGGAACAGCCCTGATTGTTATGTATAAAAAATACAGGGAATAGATTAGGAGTAGTTTTTCAATGTCCTTTAATTCAGCTAAGGCAGAAACTTTTTTTCTTGACAGGGGCCTGATTGTTCTGGCCCTTGGCGCCGCTTTTTCCCAGGATTTAATGCATGCCGGGTTTATAATGCTTTTAATATCATTTATAATTAAAACCCTTAAAGGCAGAATAAAATTTATCTATACAGGACTGGAGACTCCCGTTATGGTTTTTCTGGGGGCAGGGGTCTTAAGCTCTCTTTTATCACCTTCTCCGGCCGGCGCCTTTCTTTATTTTATGGAAAGGTTCTGGTATATTCTCTTTCTTTATATGGCTGTATATCTTTTCGGTGAAAAGGAACTTAAAAAATTCACTCTTTTCCTGGCCTGGACCGGCATAGGCCTTGCCATATACACCATACTGCAGTCTTTTGCCGGGCTTAATTTTAACCTGGAGTTTACGATAGGCGAGATCATAAGGTTTTCTCCCCCGCAGCTGACCGAGGTATTCCGCATCGGGGAGCACCCTGTTTACGCCGGGATCGGAATATTCGGAAGGATAAGAGAGTTCGGGATCCAGATGCTTATGCTTATCTTTTTCATATACGGGGCCTTCAGGAAACAGTGGGGTCTTTTTCTTGCCCTGGCCGCTCTGATACTAAGCTTCAGCTATCAGGTCTGGATAGGCCTCTTTGCCCTGCCCGTATACCTGGTTTTCAGTAAAAAAAGATATTTCCCTGCCGCGGCGGTTTCCCTTTTTCTAACTGTCCTGTTTCTTCTTCTTCCCGGATTTACTTTTAACGGGGAAGGGTTTGTCCTGCTTTCCCGGTTCTTTAAAGCAGATATTCTTACCCTATTAAGCGGCACCGGCTTCGGACTCTTCAGGGAAGTGATTGGGGAAAAGGCCGGTATCGGCGCCCCCCAGTCCCTTTATCTGAAAATGCTGGCAGAAGGGGGTCTTATTCTCCTTGGAGCTTTTATATTTTTTATTATAAGGTATTACCGCCTTTACTTTTCAGTTCCTCCTTCCACAAAGGAAATATGGCGAAAAAATCATTACGGATGCATCCTGGCCCTTACCGGAGCCCTTATAGCGGCTGCGGC
>PWQF01000089.1 GCA_003556865.1 Elusimicrobiota bacterium
TATTTCCGGGGCGGGAAAATAATTTAAACTCCAAAGAAGGCCGCCGCTAAAACCTGAAAAAGCAACAGAAGCCAGCGCTCCGGGCACGCCTTTCCTGAAACCTCCCGCCGCATAGCAAATTACTGTTCCTAAACCTACTGCAAAAAAACCTGCCAAACCTATAATAACAGAAGAAATAAAGCTATTTACAAGCCCGAGTGCCGGAACAAGGGCTCCCAGGGCTCCACACTTAATCCCTCTTGACAGCCTGTTTAATCGCATCTTCTATTGCCTCTAAAATTCCGTCCCGGGAGTAGCTGGCCCGGGTAACCACGTCAATATCTGTTTTTTGCTTTTCTAAAACCCTCTCTATTACTTTCTCTTCTGCTTCCTTAAAGTAGGTTTCTAAATCTTCAAATTCTGTAACCCTTATATCATTAATAAGGTAATAGGGTTTTTCCTTAATGCCTTTTATTTCAACCTCAACTATAATATCAGATACAAAACCCTCTCCTTTACCCTTAAATGTTCCGGATACATATGACTCTTTCTGCGCGATAAAAAATTCATCTTCAGGATACTCTTTTTTCTGGCCTGCATCGATAATAACCAGCACCCATGAAGTTAAAAGCAGAAAGAGGAGGGCGGGAATATTTTTAAGCATATAAGGTTAGTCTCCTTATTATGAAATATATAAAAATACCCGGCGGGCCAAAAAAACCGGACAGAATTCCTGCGGACATAGCCATAAAAAAACCTTTTATTCCGCTGGGAGGAATTATCCCCGGACATGAAAGTATAAAGGCAAGAAGAAGAGGCATTCCCCAGTTTGGCTGCTGAGTAAAAATATAACTTAAGGCTGATCCGGTTATTACACCTCCCATAATCCGGATAAAAAGTATGCGTTTAAAAAAAATAAATAGGATGCCGGCACTCAAAAGAAGAACTGAAAAATAATGCCCAAAAATTTCACCATAAAAAGTAGAATCAAGAAATGAGTAAGTCAGTATTAAAGCCAGGGCAAAAGAAGGGAAAAATATTTTTTTGGAGGGGAAAACACCTTTCAGGAGACCGTAACTTAAAGCTGAAAAAATAAAAACAGGAAGGAGTGGGGGGAGGGAAAAAAAGGAAAAAATCCCGTAAAATATACCCCATAAAATAAATTGGGCCCGTACTGCCGGAAAATTTTCATTAAAAAATAGCTTTAAACTCTTATTAGCTGTCCAAAAACCCAATGCTGCAAATACCGTAACCGCCAGTAAATAGGGTCTGTAGATAAAAAGAAAAATAAAAAAGGGAGCAAGGGCATAGATGATATTTTGATACCAGGCATTTTCCCCAAAACCGCTGTGGATAAAGGGGGGGAAAGAAACTTTAACAATACTTCCTTTCCTGCTCATTTTATCCAGGCCGGACAGAAAAACCCGCAAAGACCGCAACCCACACAACCAGTAACTTTACAGGAAGGAACTATTCCGCCGCCACTCTGAAAACTTTTCATACTCCTGGTAATATTTAAGTTTAGGGGACATACATTGCCGCACCGGCCGCAGCTCAAACATTCCGAAAGATTTAAGGGGTTTTCTTTTATAAGGGAAATAATATTTTTGTCCTTTATTCTTTCCTCCCCGGGATTAACTACCGACACCCCGTTTAAGGGATCCCCGTTAATAATAAAGCTCTCACAATCTAATTTAAGCTTTTCTATCAGATTTAATACCGTTGTGCTTTCTTCCTCCCTAGTATAGTAAAGAACTCTTTTGCTGAGAACAAATATAATTTCCTCCCTTCTATCGGAACCTTTCTGATTGCAAAAAGAATAAAACCGGTACGCCTGTTCCGGGGAGACTATAAGGCAACCACCTTTACCCGGAAAATATTCCCCCCTCTGATTAAGAAGCTTACGGCTGAGAACTTCTTCTTTTCCCAGAGGATAATAATCCTTTATCAGTTTTTCATAAATATTGGGAGTTTTTCTTATAAGAGGCATAAGGGAATTTACAACTTTTTTTTCGTTTTCAGGAATTATAATCATTCCCACTTCGCTTCCCAGGGCTGCCATAAACATTTCCAGACCTTTTATTACAGCTTCCGGTTCTTTCAAGGCCATAAAGTATCTGAAGAGGGAAAAAGGGGAAATAGCCAGCAGGTTTAATATAACTTTTTCACACCCTGTCTTTTCTATCCTGCATACCTGTTCTTCGGTAAATATTTTGCTTTTTATAATATTTTTTCTAATATTTACCCTATCCATATAGTAAATATTTTTTTTATTATTTTTTTGCTGATATTTTTTTATATTTACCGTTTTTATTTTTTCCGGACCGGGGCATATATTAAACTTAGCTCTAAAGGTTTTCAAGGTTTGCTGAAAATTATTGATGTGTTAAAATGAATATTTACAGTATCTTCAAGAAGGCAGGAGTATCCTCCGGCAAAAACCACGGCACAGGGAATACCGCAGCTTAAGGCAAATTTTTTTATAATGCAATCCCTTTCCTTTAAATCTTCTATGGATAAATTCAGTTTTCCCAGCTGATCACCCCGATAAGGGTCCGCACCTGCAACATATATCATGAAATCAGGCTTGAAATTTGATTTTACTTTTTCCAGCCCATCTTTAAGAAGAGCGTTATATTTTTTTCCGCAAACTTGATCCTCAAGGCCTATATCCATATCTGATTTTTCTTTATAAACAGGATAAATATTTTCCTGGTGAATAGAAAAAGTAAAAACCCGGGGGTCATTTTTAAAAACTGCCGCCGTGCCGTTTCCCTGATGAAGATCACAATCAGCAATAAAAACTTTTTTTCCTTTTTCCCTGATAAAAACAGCTCCAAGGGCCACGTCATTAAAGACACAGAAGCCTTCCCCGTGATCAGGAAAAGAGTGGTGAAAGCCGCCGCCTATATGGATACAGAACCCCTGTTTTAAAGCCTGCCTGCAGGACTCAACAGTTCCCCGTGCGCAAATAAAGGAAGAGCGGGCCAAGTCCCTGGAATAAGGAATCTCAAGCTTTATTTCATCTGTATAAGATAAAGTACCCTCTTTTATCTTTTGCACATAGTCTAAATGGTGTACTCTTGAAACCTGCTTAACGGTAGCAGGGGCGGGGCATATAAAATCTTTTTCACTGTAGTAGCGGCAATTAACAAGTTTTTCTTTTACCATCCGGTATTTAACAGTAGGAAAAACATGGTTCCCCATATCAACTTCATACTCGGGAGAATATACTGCTTTTTTTCCTAAAGACAAAATCAGCCTACCAGCTGTACCTTACTTTCCCCCCTACGGTTATTCCCAGTATCCTTCCCGCAGCAGTACCTGAAGTAAGAAAACTCCTTATTCCTATAAACCAGCTCCAGTTATCGCTCATTGGGAAAATTTCCATTCCAGCCACCTGCTGAAAACCAAAGGTTGTTGTAGGTGAATGAGAATATATTTCTCCTTTTTCCACATCCGGGTCAGGATATGCCCGCCAGTCACCCAGGGGCTCCTTCCTGAACCATACGTTGTAAAGCCCTACCCCACCACCTATATAAAAATCATCGTATATGGTATAAATGAAATTAAGTGTAAATGGGACAACGCTTAATCTCCGCCGCACCTCTTCCCCCGCATCCGCAATAACTCCCGGAGCTGTCTGGTCTCCCAGGTCATAGCCGTAAGCATCTTCTTCTGTATAATTTTCTCCTATTTCGCTACCAAAATAATAAGCCAGGCCCAACTCCATAACAGGGTTTATATCAACTTTAGTTAATGTAAGTGCAACACCGGGGGAAAGTATACGCCCTTCATCACTTCCTGCCCCCAAAGCCAACCCCAACTCTCCTCCCGGCTCCCAATTTTCCCAGGCCGAAGCAGATAAGGGAAGAGAAAAAAAGAGTATAACAGCTAAAGTAGATAATCCCAGTTTAAAACTTCTCATAATCAACTTAAAATTTCCTCCAGCAGAGCCTGCTGAATATGCATTCTGTTTTCTGCCTGGTCAAAAACGGCTGAATTAGGACCGTCAATTATTTCACTGCTTATTTCCTCTCCCCTGTTTGCGGGAAGACAGTGCATAACCATAAAATCATCTTCTGCACCAGAAGCAAGAGAGCTGTTAACCTGATATCCGGAAAACTTTTTTATCCTATCCTCAGCTTCTTTCTCATCTCCCATACTTACCCACACATCTGTATATATAACATCTGCTTTTTTTACAGATGCAGCCGGATCCGGCTCCAGTTTTATTCTGGAATTCAACTCCTGCATTGGAAGGAGTATGTCATCGGAAGGCTCATAACCAGGAGGAGATGAAATATTCAGCTCCATCCCTAAAATTCCCGCAGCATTGATAAGCGAATTGCAAACATTATTACCGTCACCTATATATGCTACCTTGATATTGCCAAAGTTAAACCCCTTTCTCTCGCAAATAGTCATTACATCCCCCAAGGCCTGGCATGGATGATAAAGATTGCTAAGCCCGTTTATGACCGGGACAGAAGAATTATCAGCTAAAAGAATGATCTCATCATGAGAAAAAGTTCTTATCATTATGGCATCTACATAGCGGGAGAGGGTTTGGGCGGTATCCCCCATACTCTCCCCCCTGGAAAGCTGCAGATTTTGGCTTCCCAGGTAAAGGGCCTGTCCGTTTAGGCGATGCATAGCGGCAAAAAAAGAAACATTTGTTCTGGTAGAAGGCTTTAAAAAAATCATAGCCAGCAATTTCCCGCAGGCAGAAGAGCGGGGACTGCTTCCTTTTTTAAGTTCAATGGCCCTTTTTACCAGGCCGGTCAAAAATTCGCCTTTGAAATCCTTAAGGCAGATAAAGTTTTTTTTATTCATTTCAGATTACCTTTTCTATATCCTTCAACCCGCTTCCGGTTATAAGGCAGACCGCGGGTTCCTTAATCTTAGCTTTCATTTCAGATTTTAATTTCCTTAGCCCAGCGACACTGGCCGCCCCCGAAGCTTCCGCAAAAATTCCTTTTTCTGAAGCCAGCCTTAAAACCTCCTTAACTAGATACTTATCATCTACCCTTACAGCTTTACCATCTGTTGATAGCAGCGACCTTACTGCCGCCAGGCCGTCCCTGGCCCTCTCCACCGATATGGAATCGGCAATAGTGTAAGGCTGTACCTTTTCTATATCTTCTGAAGTTTTTATATTATACCCGGATTTTTTAATTTTATCCATTGTCCTTGCAATTGAGTCAGAAGCACTGCTTTGAACAGCAAAAATTTGGGGAGAATTTTGAATAAGCCCCATTATTTTTAACTCCTCAAAACCCTTCCATACTCCGCTTAGGATATTACCGTCCCCGGCGGGAACAAAAATAGTGCCCGGGGCCCTGAAATCAAGCTGTTCCCATATTTCAAAAGAGACCGATTTTTTTCCTTCTCTTGTAAATGGATTATATCCGGTAGAACGATTATAATAATTGTACTTATTAGACTCTTTTAAACAAAGTTCATAAGCCCGGTCATAACTACCGGGGACCTTTTTAATCTCCGCACCGTAAACTTTAAGCTGGGCCAGTTTTGCCGCAGGCACAGATTCAGGAACATATATTACAGCCTTCATAGAACAGGCCGCTGCCATACAGGCCAAAGAAGAACCGGCATTGCCTGTGGAAGCGCAGGAAAGCACCTTCTCCCCCCTTTCCCTGGCAACGGCAATAACAACTGAACTGGCCCGGTCCTTAAAAGAAGCAGAGGGCTGACGTGTGTCATCCTTAAGGTAGATCGATGATAACCCTAACTCTTTTTCCAAAAATTCTGCCCGGTAAAGCGGGGAAAGCGGAAAATCAAGCGGAGGAACAGAATCAAGGGAGTTAAAAGGAAAAAGCAACCTGTATCTCCAAACCTGATTCCTGGTATTTTTTTTCAGCTTTTCAACGCTAAACTCTTTTTTAATTTTAAAATAATCGTATAAAATATTAAGGTTTTCACCGCAGTCCGGACAAGTGTAGCCGGTGTATCCAGATAAAATTTCTTTTTTATAGCCAAAACATTTATATGATTTCATATAAAAAGACATTTTCAGGGCACTATATGCGTTCCCTCCTTCTTTTTTAAAGCCGGGCAGATTTTCCCGGGGGAAGTTATTATAACTCTTTTGCCGCCTCTCTCAAGGTATTGGAGTGCAGCTTTAATCTTAGGAAGCATACTTCCCGGAGGAAAATGTCCCTCTTTTAAATATTTTCTTAACTGGTCAGATTTAACTCTGCCCAGTTTTCTTTCATCTTTTTTGCCGAAATTAAGATACACTCCATCTACTGCAGTTGAAATAAGAAATAGGTCCGCATTCAAGTTATGAGCTAAAAGTGCAGAAGAAAGGTCCTTATCCACCACTGCTTCCACTCCGGCAATAATACCGTTTTTCTTTTTATAAACAGGTATTCCCCCGCCTCCGCCCGCTATTACAAAAAAACCCTCCTTAATCAGGCTTTCAATTGCTTTCTGCTCAAGAATTTCCCTGGGAAAGGGGGAGGGAACAACCCTGCGCCATCCTCTGCCGGGTTCATTTACCACATCCCAGTTCTCTATATTTTTTTTCATCATTGCTTCTTTTTTTTCCATAAAAGGCCCTATGGGCTTTGAGGGATTTTTAAATGCAGGATCATTGATATCAACTAAAACCCTTGTAACTACCGTCAGTGATTCCTTCTTTATTTTTCTTAAATTAAATTCATTTTTAAGTGTCTGCTGAAATATATAACCTATTGCCCCCTGTGAGTCAGCAACACAGAAATCAAGTGGTACCTTATGAAGCCCGCACTGCCTGTGGGCAATTTCAGACCTTAAAAGAATAAACCCGACCTGTGGGCCGTTACCGTGAGTTATTACTATATTCCACCCCTCCTCTATCATATCGGCTATACTTCTCACATTTCTTACTACAGAACTGTACTGCTGGGGAACCGTTTGGCTATTCTTATCTTTTGCCAGAAAATTGCCTCCCACTGCTACTACAGCTGTAGGCATATTAACCTTTTTCTTTTCTGATGGTTTTAAAGTTAAAGAATCCCATCAAATTCAGTATCCCATGATAAGTGCCATAAGGGCCTTCTGGATATGAAGCCTGTTTTGGATAATATCATAATAAAGAGAATTCTTTTTGCCGCCTGCTTTATCCGGCCCCGAGTAAAAAACAGTGGAAGATAAACTTATTTTTCCTTCATCTATTTTCCAGTCCTTAAATTCAGAAGCCTTTTTCACTTCATCATTTAAATTCACCTCTCCTTTTTCATACCGTCCGGGGCGGGCCCAGCTGCCGGCACATACAATATGATTGTCACTGCCAATTTCGGAGAGGTTGCTTTCTTCAGAAAAAAAAGTCCCTTTTTCTTTGCAGAGCCTCCGAACACTTTTTAAAACCTGTTCATCAGGAGTATATTCCCCGGGACAGGCAAGAGATATATCCATTCCCATACGGGAAGATAAAAGCATGCTTTCATGTAAAAACCCGGGTGAAAAAACTTCTTTTCCGGGCTGCCATAAATAAGCTATTTTTTTATCTGAAAGGTCTTTACCTAAATTTTCGCGATAACTCATTATTTCCGCCAGTCCCCGGCAGGGATCAAACTTACCATCGCCCATATTTATAACAGGCACTCTGCTTATATCGCTGATTTTTCTTAAAATCCTATTCCCTTCCCCCTGGAAATTCAGGTTATCACTTACTGCCCGCACTCCCAGGCCGCAGCCATATCCTTCAATTTTTTTAACCAGCTCTTCGGGCGGGGCCAAAGAAGTGTCAACGCACAGGGCATTACCCCCCAGTTCCGATGCCGCAGCCTCAAAAGAGATTTTTGATATAAGAGAGGGGCTGTAAAGCAGCATAATAAAATTTTTATTTTGAAGGATGCTGTTAAATTCAGGAGAATACCTTTTTTTCTTCATCTCCTCACCCATTTGCAACACCTGCATAAGTTGGGATTTATCCCAGTCAATTGTGGTTATAAGGTCCCTGTTTTCAAGAGTAGACTTAATCATTTTAATCAACCATTAATTCAAAAGCCGTGGAATAATCAATATTTTCCCACCAGTTCCTCACTCCGGCCCTCAGACGGTAATTGCCTGGCTCAAGTTCCGAATAATTGAATAGTAAATTAAAGGGGGGGGATAAAACCTCTCGGCCCTTTTTTTTCCA
>PWQF01000288.1 GCA_003556865.1 Elusimicrobiota bacterium
ACAAATACCGACACCACCACATCTCCGCCTTCGGATACAGCCTTCCTTATGATCATGCGGTGAGCCCGGTGAAGCGCCCCCATCGTGGGAACCAGGGCCACCCTGCGGCCCAGCCCCGACATTTTCCGGGACCACTGCCTCATTTCAGATGCGGAAATAAAAAACTCCATTATCCGCGGTAGCTTTCCCCTTCCGAAGGAAAATCACCCTTCCTCACATCTTCAATATAGTTATTGACCGCCGTTTTAATCTCTTTTTCCAGTTGGGCATACCTTCTTACAAATTTAGGTTTAAACTCCATATCCATACCAAGCATATCATTTAATACAAGTATCTGCCCGTCACAGCCGGGACCGGCGCCTATACCTATGGTGGGGACAGAAATGGCGCCGGTTATTTTTTCAGCGGCACGGGCGGGAACCGCCTCCAGGACCAGGGCAAATACCCCGGCCTCTTCCAGTATGGATGCTTCTTCCATAAGGCGCTTTAAGCCTTCCCCCCCCTTACCCTGGACCCTGTAGCCACCGGTCTGATGAACCGACTGGGGCGTAAGACCTATATGGCCCATTACCGGGATCCCGTTTTCCGTAAGATGAGCTACGGCCCCGGCAGCCACCCTGCCGCCTTCCAGCTTAACCGCCTGGGCCCCGGACTCCTTTATTACCCGCCCGGCATTTCTAAGGGTTTCCCGGGAGCTGAGGTTGGTGCTCATAAAAGGCATATCCGCCACCAGAAGGGCCCGGGGGCGGGCACGTTTTACCGCCCGGGTGTGGTCTATTATATCCTGAATAGTTACCGGCACCGTATTTTCATATCCAAGCTCCACCATTCCCAGTGAATCCCCCACCAGTATTATGTCAATGGGGACCGAATTAAGTATGCGGGCCATAGAATAACTGTAGCAGGTAAGGGCAGCTATTTTTTTGCCCTTCCCCTTCATCTCTCTTATGGTGCGGGTAGTAATCTGACTCATTTTTATAAATACTTTTTTTATGCGGCTGCTTGTTTATTTTAATATATAATTTCTTTAATTCAAGGCAGATATGCCCGGGTATAATTACCTTCCGGGACCGGTTTGATATTTAAGGCTAAATAACTATAATGTCCGCATGAAAGTTAAGGTTGAAAAAATCAGGGAGGTTCCCCTTCCCTCCTATTCTCATATAGGGGACAGCGGCGCCGATCTTATTAATGCCGGGGAAACCTTTATGCTTGAGCCGGGAGAAAGAAACCTTTTTCCCACGGGAATTAAGGTGGCCATTCCCCCGGGCTATGAAATACAGGTCCGCTCCCGCAGCGGACTGGCCATTAAAAAAGGCATAATGGTTTTAAATTCACCCGGGACCGTGGATTCAGGATACCGGGGGGAGATAGGGGTAATTCTTTTTAACTCATCTAAAGAGAAGGCTGAAATAAAAAAAGGCATGAAGATAGCCCAGGCCGTAATGTCAAAAGTGGAGAAAATAGAGTGGGAGGAAGAAGAGAGCCTTTCTTCTTCAGCGCGGGGCGGCGGAGGCTTCGGCAGTACAGGCTGATTAAAGCGTAAGGGTGCTTGAGGAAGAGTTAAGAGCAGATACAATCTCTGCCATCGATGAAATTTTTCCCGCCTTTAACTTGCTTTTAATTTCGTAATAATCCAGACAGGCGGCGCTCACCATTATCTTTACCCCTCTTGCTTCAAGCCTTTTAAGGAAATAGAGAAAAGGCGAGCCGGAGGCGGCATGCTTTACCCCCCCGTGCATTAAAACTATTTTTCCGGGTAAAGAGGATAGTTCGCAGGCTGACTGGTAAAAGCTCTTCATTAAAACCTCACCCAGATCGGTATCGGGTTCTCCCAGTGTGCGGCTGCGTATATAAATAAGGTCGGCTCCCTTTTCCTTAAACCCCTTAAAAGAAGGCCGGGCTTCGGCTTGGGGCCCGGAACCGGAAGGGGGACCTGCATCAGAGAAGTTCACAGCCTTCTCTTTTTTTCCCTTAAAGGACTTCTCGGGCGTAAGATAGTTAAATCCCGGCAGCCCTACTCTATATCCGGAAGAGCGGCAATCGATTCCTCTATTTTTTCCTGGGGGTATTTATATTCCTTAAGGTTCCCGGCAAGATACTCCCGGTAGGCGGAAAGGTCAAAGAGGCCGTGTCCCGAATAATTAAAGACAATACATTTTTCATCTCCGGTTTCCCTGCACTTTTCAGCCTCATCAATGGCCGCCTTTACCGCATGGGCGGTTTCGGGGGCGCATATCATTCCCTCCGTGCGGGCAAACTTAAGGGCCGCGTCAAATGTCTCCAGCTGATGGTAAGCCCTTGCCTCCACCACCTTGTCATTTACCAGGGAAGAGACCAGTGGTGATCCGCCGTGGTATCTCAAGCCCCCTGAATGAATGCCGGGCGGAACAAAGTCATGGCCAAGCGTATACATCTTAAGAAGGGGGGTCATTTTAACTGCATCCCCGTGATCATACCTGTAGGGACCCTTGGTCAATGTGGGACAGGCAGTCGGCTCTACCGCAATTATATCGGCATCCAGCCTCCCCTCCATTTTATCTTTTGCAAAAGGAAAGGTGAGCCCTGCAAAATTGCTTCCGCCGCCCACACAGCCTATAAGCACATCCGGCTTTTCCCCGGCCAGATCAAGCTGCCTTTTAGTCTCCAGCCCTATTACCGTCTGGTGAAGCATAACATGATTTAAAACGCTTCCCAGGGTATACCTAACATTTTCGTGGCTTACCGCATCCTCTACCGCCTCGCTTATGGCGATTCCCAGGGAACCCATACAGTCCGGGTCCTTTTTTAAAATACTCCGGCCCGCTTCTGTTTTCCGGGAGGGGGAGGGAAAGACGCTGGCCCCCCAGGTCTCCATCATCACCTTCCGGTACGGTTTCTGGTTAAAAGATATCTTTACCATATATACCCGTAAATCAAGGCCCAGTTTATTTGCGGCAAAAGCCAGGGCGCTGCCCCACTGGCCGGCGCCGGTCTCGGTGGTAAGTATATCTATCCCCTCTTTTTTATTGTAATAGGCCTGGGCCACAGCAGTGTTTGGCTTATGGGAGCCGGGCGGCGAAACACTTTCGTCCTTGTAATAAATACGGGCAGGGGTTTTAAGCTCCTTTTCCAGCCTGTACGCCCGCCTTAAAGGGGTGGGACGCCATATTTTGTAAATCTCTACTATCTCCTCCGGTATATCTATCCACCTGCTGTCGCTTACCTCCTGCTTTATAAGCTCCATGGCAAAAATGGGGGCAAGATCCTGGGGGCCGATAGGTTTGCCGTCAGGGCCCAGGGGGGGAGGGAGGGGGGTCAGGAGGTCCGGTATAATATTATACCATTTCCGGGGAATCTCTTTTTCGCTTAAGGTTATTTTATAGTTGTCCATTTTCTATACTCCTTGTAAATAAAGGCTCTCTTTTCAACTGAAATATTATAATAATTTAACCCTGAATGTAAAATCGGATAAACTTAACCTTTTTTTATGCCGGTAAAAAATCAACCTGCCGTTTTTTCAGATCTATTCTGACCAGTTTTACCTTTAGGTTTTCCCCTATGGCAAAAGACTTTTTTCTTTTCCTTCCCCTTAAAACCATCTTCTCCCGGTCAAAAACATAATAGTCGCCCTTAAGCTTTCTTATATGTATAAGTCCCTCCAGCCCCATTTTAAGTTCCACAAATATCCCGAAAGAGGTTATTCCGCTTATTATGCCCATAAACTCTTCGCCTACCCGCTCCTTCATATACTCCATTATCTTAAGCTCTTTTATTTCCATTTCCGCCGAAGAAGCGCTTCTTTCCTTTTCCGAAAGATTTTTTGCCCACCTGTTCATATTCTCCCTGTATCTCTTTCTCCGGGAGGGGCCTAAGCTTCCCCTATGGATAACCTCACATATCAGCCGGTGCACCAGGAGGTCGGGGTATCGCCTTATGGGGGAGGTGAAATGAGTGTAGTGCCTGCTGGCCAGGGCAAAATGCCCCCCGTCTAAACCGCTGTATACCGCCTGCTTCAGGGAACGGAGCATCATAGTGCTTATAACCACCTCCTCCCGGCTCTTTTTTATTTTTTCCAGTATCTTCTGCAGATCTTTAGGGGTTATCTTTGAATTTCCGGGCAGGCTGAATCCGAAAAGAGCTATGAAATCCCTGAAAGCATCCATCTTTTCCCTGTCAGGCTTTTCATGCACCCTGTAAATTCCGGGTATCTTATTTTTGCTCATATAGGAAGCCACCGCCTCGTTGCACAGGATCATAAACTCCTCTATCAGACGGTGTGAGAGGGTCCTTTCCTCCCTTACGACCTCTTTTACTTTTCCGTCATCTTTCAGCTCTAACTTTATTTCGGGAAACTCAAAATCAATGCTGCCCCTCTTTTTCCTTTTTAAACTCAGTTTCCGTGCAAGCTCCGCCATAACCCGGATATCCGCGGAAAGATTATCTTCCTTCCCCGAACCCCTCTTATTTAAAATCTGATCCACCTGATTATAAGTGAACCTCTTTTTGCTTTTTATAAGGCTCCGGAGAAACCTGAAACCCCTTACCCCTCCCTCCCTGTCCAGCTTAATTATTACAGATACCGCCTTCCTTTCCTTGCCGGGGACCAGGGAACAGGCATTATTGGAGATAGACTCCGGAAGCATAGGTATTACCCTCCCGGGCAGATAAACGCTTGTCCCCCTCCTGTAGGCTTCCCTGTCAATAGAGGAGTTTTCCCTGACAAAACAAGAGACATCGGCAATATGAACGCCAAGTTCATAACCGGAGGAACTCTTTTTTATGCTTACGGCATCATCAAAATCCTTTGCGCTTTCCGGGTCTATGGTAAAACAGTTTATATTGGATAAATCTTCTCTTTTGATTTTCTCTTTTTTGCCGGCGGCAGTGGAACTCTTTTCGGCCGCCTTAATCACCGGGGCCGGAAACTTTTTTCTTATACCGCTATGAATAAGGGTAACTTCCGCTTCCGTATCATATTCCCCGGACCTTCCTATGACAGATAAGATGCGGGCCTTTGCCATTCTTCCGCCGCGGGGAGGCTCTTCTATTCTTATATGAACCCGGTCATTATTTTTAGCTTTTTTTAAAAGAGGGGTTTTAATTAAATTTATTTTTTCCCTGCCCGAACCAAGGGGTTTTACATATTCCTTCTTTTTTTTGCGTATAAAAGTCCCGGCTGTCTCCAGGCTTCCTCTCTTTAGGATTTTAACTATTATCCCCTCGGGCTTAGAAGATGAAGCCTTGCTTTTTACTTTAACCCTGACCCTGTCATTATCCATTGCTCCTTTAAGGTTTTGGGAACTTATGTAAATATCGGGTTTAATACCGTCATCCCTCAATACAAACCCGTACCCGAAACGGTGCCTGTCAAGTTTTCCGTCAATTTCTTTTTTAAAATTTTTACTGCTCTTCATATATATTCCTTTTTTTAATGTGCCATATATAAAATAAAAGATGCCCCGTAAAAAAGCAAGTGATAATTTTCAAATCATATCTTTTGGCGAGGTATATCCTCCCTTTTTTTGATTTTTACCTTATAATTCAGCTATAATTCTTTTTAAAGAATAAAAGTTTCCGGTAATATATGAGGGAGGTCCCAAAGTGGCTAATTTAAGAAGTTTAGGCGGATTGATCATACTTACTGCAATTGCCTGGTTTTTATGCCGGCAGCGGAAAAAAATAAGGTTTAAGACAGTTCTTACCGGTTTCGGCCTTCAGTTTATATTTGCCCTTGCCGTTCTTAAAACAGAGGCCGGCCGCCGGTTTTTTGAAGTAATGAACAATGTGGTGATAGGGCTTTTGGGGTTCAGCGAGGAGGGAGCCAGGTTTTTATTCGGCAACCTGGTTGAAAACGAAGTGCCGGTAATTGCTGCCTCAAATGCTGCTGAAGGGGCGGAAATGGTAGCCAGCGTCGGGGCCTCTTTTGCCTTTAACGTTCTTCCCACTATTATTTTCTTTTCGGCCTTAATGTCTGTAATGTATTATTTCGGCCTTATGCAGAAGGTTGTGGAGCTTTTTGCCCGGATAATGATGAAATTTATGGGAACCTCCGGGGCCGAATCCCTTTCGGCATCGGCTAATATTTTTGTGGGCCAGACTGAAGCCCCCCTGGTAATAGCCCCTTATGTGGGAACCATGACCAACTCCGAACTTCTGGCGGTAATGGCCGGAGGAATGGCAACCGTTGCGGGAGGGGTAATGGCCGCCTATGTAGGCCTGCTCCATAATTATTTCCCCGGAATTGCCGGCCATCTCCTTACAGCTTCGGTTATGAGCGCCCCGGCCGCCCTGGTAATGGCAAAACTTATACTGCCCGAGACCGGTTCCCCTAAAACTTCCGGCTCGGTTAAAATTGAATACCGGAAAAAAGAAGCCAACGTCCTGGAGGCCATTGCTTCGGGAACTTCCACCGGGCTTAAGCTGGCCTTTAACGTAGGGGCAATGCTTATATCTTTTCTGGCCCTCCTGGCCCTTTTAAACTGGATACTGGGCTGGGCGGGAGGATTACTCTACAGCGCGGGTCTTAACTGGTCTTTTCTGCAGGATATATCAATTCAGCGCATACTGGGATGGATATTCTCCCCCCTTGCCTATATGATGGGGATTGCCTGGGAAGAGGCAGCAAAAGCAGGACAGCTTCTGGGCCTTAAGATAGCGGTAAATGAGTTTGTGGCTTTTATGTCCCTCACCCAGAGCGTCTCCGCCGGAGAACTTTCCGCAAGGACAGTTGCAATACTTTCCTACGCTCTCTGCGGCTTTGCCAATTTTTTATCTATAGGCATACAGATAGGAGGAATAGGGGCCATAGCACCGGAAAGAAAAAGCGATCTGGCAAAGCTGGGGGTAAAAGCCCTTATAGCCGGGGCCCTTGCTTCCTTTACCACCGCGGCCATTGCGGGAATACTTATAGGATAGCGCCGCTGTCAGTAGCCGGCAAAGTTTTCCAGGCTGATCCTCCCGGAGGATATCTTAAGATTATCCTTAAGCATCTTTTTCATTGCCCCGTTAAAAGCGGGGGGGCCCACTATATAAAATCGGCTCTCCTTAAAATAGGGGAAATGTTTTTTAATCATATCTTCGCTTATATAGCCCCTTTCCCCTTTCCAGTTTTTTACGGAGCCTGAATCCTCGGAAGTTATGGTATGAACCACTTTAAAACCTGAAAATTTATCTTCTATCTTTTTAAGCTCATCCTTAAAAGCTATTCTTTCCACGGACCTGTTAGAGTAAAAAAGGCTGCCCCTGAGGGGCCTCTTTTCATCCAGGCGCATCTCCAGAATGCTTTTAACCGGGGTAATGCCTATTCCGCCGGCCAGGAAAGAGACATAATCTTCCTTAAGCTGCTCAAGCGTAAAGCGGCCGTAAGGGCCCCTCAGATAAAGTAAAGAATTCTTCTTAAGCGAATCAAGGGCCGTTTTAAATTCAGAACCTGAAATTATAGTCGATATCTCTATATTTTTCCTGGAGGGGGCATTTGATACCGTAAAAGGCTTGGAAAATTCCCTTCCCCCGTAATTAAAACCGATAAAAACATACTGGCCGGCCCTGTAGTTAAATTTTTCTTCTGTGCTGAAGAAAAAACTTTTTATTCCCGGGCATATCTCTTTAGACCCCTCCAGTCTTATTTTTATCTTCTCAGGTTTCATTTAAAATTTCCTTTCATTTTTAATATTTCTCATTGATTCTCCGGAAGCCTTATATTTAACCTTTACTATCTCTGCCGCGATGGCCAGGGCGATTTCTCCCGGGGAATCGCCTCCCAGGTCCAGCCCCACCGGAGAAAATATGCGGGAATAGGGCAGTTTTACTCCACGAACTTCAATATTTTTAAAAAGAGTTTTTACTTTAGAACCTGACCCTATCATTCCTATGTAGGGGGCCGGGCCGGATGCAAGGGAAGAGAGAAGAACCTGGTCCCCCCGGTGACCGTGGGTAACTATAACGCAGTAGCTCTTATCATCTATAAAAAGAGCGGAAGGAGCTTCCTTCCAGGGCAGACATAAAACCCTTGCGGCGTTCGGGAACCTTTCCTCAACGGCAAAATCAGGACGGTCATCAACCACGGTGTAGCTTATCTTTACCGCATCCAGTATCCGGGAAAGAGCAAACCCTATATGCCCCCCCCC
>PWQF01000098.1 GCA_003556865.1 Elusimicrobiota bacterium
CCCTGAATACATTTCCTTCTATGAGCATAAGGTCAAGGTTAAGCATATTTCCGGCATAGGCGGATATATATCCGGCAACCCTTCTTCCTGCCAGCTCAGCCGCCCGTAGAGTAATTATGCTTTCGGCTTCGGTAAGCTCGCTCCTGGTGGCTCCAAAGGTAAGTAGGGAAACTATGTCCGGGAAGGGAAGCTGCGGGTTTGAGGTTAGGTCAATGCTGATGCTGTCAACCCTTCCCCGGGCGTGAAGAGATATATCATATGGGATATCTTTTTCCTGTCTAAGGCTTCTTACCCTTGTACCGGCCCTTATATCTACGTAAGGTAAATTCCCGGGCCTGCCTTCAAAATCCGCATATCCTTCAGAAATGGTGAATTTGCGGTCCAGGTACATAACATATCCTTCCCGGGCTTCAAACCTGCCTGTTAAAAGAGGAGATTCTGCTGTTCCCGAACTTCTCAGTTCGCCTTCCAGGCGAATCCGTCCGGCCCTGTTCCCTACCCAAAACTTTTCACCGCTTAAAAATATCAGGTTTAGATTTAATTTATTTAAAAAGCCCCTGCCGTCTTCCGGTTCCCCGGTTGCGGCAGGCTCTTCTGCGGTTATGAAAAATTCTTCTGCTTCTATTCTCCCTTCGGCTTTAAAACTCTCCCCGGACCCGGATAAAGTGATATCCGTATTTTTCAGGGAGCCCCTTCCAAGGGCGGGGATATAGATATTAAGGTCCAGGGCGGAGAGGTTTATAAGCACCTCATTTATGCTGCGGTCGCGGTGGGTTATTTTGCCTGAAAGGCTTAAAGAGCCGTTTCCGGCGCGGGCATCCAGCCGCTCAATTTTTATTTTTTGCCGGTCAAAAAGTATCTTAAGCTCCCCTGCCCGGATCTTTTTCTCCAGGACCGGAACTTTAGCTCCCAGTCCGTCAGCTTTAAGGGTCCCCTCTATCCCGGGGTCTTTAAGGGGTCCTTTGATTTCCACCCGTCCCCGGGCAACTCCGGTAATTTCTTCAGCACCTGGTAAAAAAGGCTCAAGGCCTGAAAGCTCAAAACGGGAGAGGGTGCATAAAGCATCAATCTCTTCATCCTGAAGCCTGCCGGAGAAAAAGAGGCGCTCCTCATCCCGGAGGCTGACTGTTAAGTCCCATTCCAGGTCTCCCCGCGGGACGGCTTTAATTGCGCCATTTATTCCGGCCCGGCTTTCTGAATAGGGGACCGATAGTGACTTTATGAAAAGAGTCCGGTCACTTATTTCGCCCTTAAATTCAATCTCTTCCAGGCTTTCCCCGGAATCAAGGATTATTCCCGCGTTGCTTATATTTAAGTTCCCGGTAAAGGGAATATCTTTTAAAGCTCCTTCCCATCCCAGCTCCCCTGAAGCCCGCCCTCCGGTAAAAAAACGATTTCCTGTAAACATATTTAAAAGATTCATATCCAGGTTGTTTATGCTGATTTTACCGTGAGAATTTTTACCGGTCCGGGGCATAAAAAATTGATTTAACTCCCCGGACTCATAAGCTTTATATGAAAAAAAAGCGGAAGCTTCTCCTATCTCCGGCCCGATAAGGTTGAACTCCTTTAAGGAAAAGTTGCCGTCCTTAAGGCTTGCCTGAAGCCTGCCCCGGCTTATTTCCACCCCTTCCATCTGGGCCTCTTTAATGGTAAGTTTGACTTCCCCCGAGGGAAGGTCGGGGAGTCCCCCCAGCTCGGCCTGAAAGGAAACTCTGCCTGCAAGAGTAGAGGGTATATTAAGTATCTTTTCAAGAGCCCTTATTTCCAGTCCTTTTTCCCTGACCTTAAGAGTTATATCCTGCCGCCGGGTGTAATCATATTCTATAACCATATCTCCGGCGCTTTTAAACTTCTCTTCCGCATCTTTTATTACCGCGGCGGGGTCTGTATCTGCCGCCCCCGGGGCTTTATAGGTTTTTAAATTTATTTCACCGGCGGTAGCCAGGATATCCTGGGGAAGGGGTGAGAGAAAAAGCCACTCCCCGTCCCTGATAAAAAAAGAATCCAGAAAAACTCTTTCCTCCCGGTACCCTCCCCGGGCAAAAAACTGGCCGGCTTTAAATCCGGCCCCGGCCGGCGAGGATATATTTAAACTGAAATCCGCGGAGATATCATCAGGGCTGCCCTGGATTTTTAAATCATACAGGAAGCGGCCGGAAGCGGAGGGAAGCTCTTGCAGGATTATCTCTTTTTCTTCTGCATTAAAAGTTCCTCCCCCCGTTATATCTTTTAAAGTCAGCTCCCTGTTTTCATAAACCATCCTGCCCCCGTAAAGATTTAAGGGGATCTCTTTATAATTAATGGAGGCTGATTTTATTTCTGCTTCACCCTCTATATTCCCCTCCCCGCCGCTGAATCCGCCTTTAAGTTCCAGGGAGCCGTTTAACTTCTCAAGCCCCCCGAAAAAAGCAAGATGCTCCAGGGAAAATATATTTAACTTAAAATCCCCCCGGAACTCGTTTTCGCGGTACAGCCCCTCTGCTTCAATTTTTAATTCTTCTGATTTTAACTCAGCCAGGCCGCGGCCCTGATGAAGATTAAATATTCCCTCCATATCGCTTGTTTTCTTCTCGTTCAGATGAGCTCCCTTCAGCAGGATGCGTGAAGAGGCTGAAACCTCCCCGGGGCGGGCAAGAGGACCGGAGAGATCAACTTCTGCAATTAAATTCCCACCCGCCAGTTCTTCATTAATACCCGGGATGCGGAAGGCTCCGCTAAAGGGGTCTATTTTCACCCGGGCTTTCAGTTCCTCTGCATAATTTTGGGCAGCGCTGTATCTGCCCTCTATATTTATAAAGGAACCCCGGGGGTCTTTAATTTCAGCTTCCTTTATATTAATGATCCCTGAACTGAATCCCCCTTCAATGGTAGCCGAGGAAAAATAACGCTGGTCTAAGGAAAAGTCCCGCGCCCGGGCTTTAAAACCTATATCCGGATCTTTCCCGGTTCCGCTTATACTCAGATCGGCATCAAGGGCCAGATCCAGAGGAGGAAGATTAAAAGAGAAAAATTGGCCGGCAAAATTTATCAGGTTTTCAGGTGAACCGGAAGCCTTCAGTTCCCCCCCTATGGAACGGGGGTCAATATTTTCAAAATAAAGATGCCCCGATAATTTAAAAGAGGGAAAAGAAAAAAGAAGTTTTTTAAAAACAGTTTTATCTTTTCTTATTTGGCCGCCGGCCTGGAAAAGGTTTAAGTTTAGGCTCTGACCTTTTTTAGTAAGATTAATATCCTTAAGTAAAAAACTGAAATCCCCGGAAGATTTTAAATTTACAGAGCCGCCGTTTAAACTTAACTTTACTTTTTTTCCGTCTTCTAAATATAGTTCGGAATCTTTTAAAACTATATCCCCGATTCCAAGGGATAAGGCGGAGCCTTTACCTCTTTTTTCTTCTCCTTCGCCCCTGAATGATTTCAGTATCTCTGAACTTGCCTTCATTCCCTTAATTTCCAGGGAGGAGAAGTTAACCTGTCTTTTTAAAATACCGGGAGGCGCAAATAAAAGTTTAAATTCCTTGATTTGAAAAAGGCTTTCCCCGGGTGAAGGGCCCAGGAAAATATCTTTGGCCCGTATGCCGCTTAATAACCCCATCCTGAATTCTCCTATGTTAAGGTTAAGCCCGGTGCGGTTAAACAGTTCGGACCGGATGCGGGATTTTACAAGGGGTCCGGCCAGCCGCAGCGCCGCTGCGGCCCCCGCGGCCAGAATAAAGATAAGTGCGGTTATGTAAAAAAGTTTTCTTTTCATAGGTATAATTAGGGATACTTAAAAGAGGATAAGGCTTAATGCTGTATCCATACCCTGAAAAGTCCGGAGTTGCTCAGGGCAGGGTTAAAAGTGGATATCTATATCCGCCTGGCGGCGTAAATCCCGTATATACTCTTGCAGGTCCGCATCCTCTACTCCCGCTTCCTGAAGCAGTTTCTGCTCCTTAAGGTTGGAGTGCTCCACAAAAACCTCTTTATACTCCTGCATAGAGGGGATACCCTGCTGCTGCAGCTCCTCCTCCAGTTCCTCTTCTGAAAGCCCGTGCTGCTCTTTTATATCCCGGATATGGCTGTTAAAGTGCTCATCTATCTCGGCATCTGAAAGTTCTATGCCCTCCCGGCCGGCTTCCTGGGTGAGAAGGGTGCGGCTTATTAAATTATCCAGCACAAATCTTTGATACTCATCTAAAAATTCCAGGCCGGTTTCCGTCTGCAGGAACTGGGCAAACTGGGGGTTTACCTGCATCATCTGAAATATCAGCATCTGGGACTGGGCTGCCTGGTTAAGTTCGATCATATAGATAGTCTCGCCGTTCACGGTTGCCGCCGGCCGGTCTTCTTCCTGTCCCGGCATTTGCAGCTGCTGTGCAGCCAGGGGGCAGGTAAGCATTACGGAAAGGGCCAGGAATACATATAATTTTTTTATAAACATAAAACCTCCGTTTAATTAATAAATTTCACTCTTTTAAGATAGCAAAAAGAGCCCGGCATTGCAAAGAGAAATACCGGCCCGGTTTAAATTCAGGAACCGGTTTCAATTTTTTGTACGGTTTCGGAAGCCAGCTTAAAATTAGGGATAAGGGCAGAACCGGTTTCAGTTTTAACTTTCATATAAACGGGTCCCGTGAAAATTACTTCTCCCCTTAAATTGCGGAACCGTATTTTATCCCCGGGACTAAACTCCCGGGATATGTAGCGGGATGAAAGTAGGCTGGCCACCAGATTTCTTCCCCCTGTAAGTATAAGAAGCATAAGGAAAAGGGGGATGACTGCTGTTACAATTATTGAAATATGGGTAAATAGCGGCTCCGGTATATTAAGGTGGTTAAGGGCCAGCAGCAGCGCAAAGGCGGCCGCCGCATATCCGGCCAGCGCGCCCGCCGCGCTGCTTAGCGGTGAGCCGGCCATCCTGGCCCCCGCGCTTGCAATGCGGGAAATAAACCTTGCCCCTATGATTCCCAGGGCCATAATAAGTGCTACGGCAGCCAGACGGGGGATATATATGATTATATCCTCAAGTATTCCCGTGCCCAGTTCCGCTTCAAAAACCTCTGAAGCGCCGATAAATACATTTAATATTATTATCCAGTAAATAATATTTCCGGCAATAAAGGCCGGGGTGCGTTTAACCCCCCCTTTTTTAAGAAAATTCTCAATACCTGTTTTTTCCGCAAAAATATTAAAGCCCAGGGCCTTAAGTATCTTGGATGTCAGGGCCCGGGCCAGGGAAGCTATAATCCACCCGGCCCCGATCAGGGCGGCGGCAAAGATGATTTTAGGTCCCAAATTTACCAGAAGGGCTGAAACCTGTCCTGCCGAAGAGGCTAAAAGCTCACTTACAGCGAAAAAGAATCCGTTCATAATATACCTCCGTCATATTAATCTTCTTCCTCCAGAAATTTTTTTATTTTACCTATGGGTTTTCTTATTTTCTGTTCGGTTTTATCTGCTATCTGCCTTATGGCTTTTTCTGATTTATGGGCCAGTTTTTCAGATTTTCTGTCAATCTTTTTAATTATATTCCCGCTGCGCGCCACGTTAAGCATAAGTATGTCCGCGGCCCCTGCAACCCCTGTCTGTGGGTTAAGGTCGTTCTTAAGCTGCAGCATAACCGCATAGGGGGGGGCGCTTCCCTCCTCATGTATCCTGGCTGCCGCTGCAATGGAAAAGGCGGTCAGAATAGAAGATGAAAGAAATATAAAATCAAATCCGCCTATTGTTATGAAATTTAAGGCTATTGTCAGGGAAGAAATTCGGTTAAAGAGAAAAGCGCCGGCCAGAGGGGCGCAGGCCCCGGCAAACCCGCTTACGGCAGCAAAAAGGGCCAGGTAGGCAGAACGCCCCTCGCGCGGTGAAAGTTTTATGAGAATATTAAACTGGCTCAGCCCCGCCCCGGCCATAAAAGCCCCTGAAATTATATGGGCAGTCAGTAGGGGTATATAAAAATTTTCCGATGAAGCAAATATCCATAAAAAAGGAATAAGGGCCAGCATCAGGGTGGAGATTATTATAACAGGTTTACTTCCCAGCTTGTCGTTGATTTTTCCCCATATTTTCATCATTATTACAGTTGAAAGGGTGGCTGCCGTTCCCAGTAAGGTGATAAGTGAAAAATCCAGTTCCAGGATATTTATCATATATACCCCGTAAAAAGGGCCAGCAAAGTTAATTGCAAAAATCCATAAAGCGGCAAAGAAAAGAATATTTCTGAAGTTTTTATCTTTCAGGGGAGCCTTAAAAGAGGCGGCTGCGGATATTTTCTTTCTGCCTTTTTTCTTCTCTGCTTCGGCCGGGGGTATTTTTCTTAAAAAAAATAAGGATAAAAGCCCGGAGCCGATACCCACTATAAATAAAATGAGGAACCCGTAAGGGTCGGATTCGCCCCTTGCCTTTTCCCAGCTGCTTAAAAAATATCCGCCCCCCATGATGAAAAACATCCCGAAAAGAGAGGTTATCATATTTCTTTTTCCGAAGTAGCTTCCCCTTATCTTTTCCGGCACCAGTTCGCTCATCCAGGAGGTCCAGGCCACTCCCGCCATAGAGGCAAAAATACTTGAAATAGCTATAACCCCTACAAGCATCCATATGCGCAAATCGGTTCCTCCCGGAATCAGCTTAAGGGGAAGGAAAAGGATTAAAATCCAGAGGCTGCGGCTCAGGGCTGCCGAAAGAATGCATAAAGACTTGCTTTTTCCCGTTTTCTCTATTAGGTATGAACCGATAAACTGGACCAGGTTTGCAAAAAGGGGGAGAGAGGCCAGTATTCCTATAACCCGGGCATCGGCTTTTAGTACCTTTAAGGCAAACCCGGTAAGAAATATACCTCCGCACAGAGTCACCATTATTGCGGAGAAAGTACCGTCTATTATTGATAGTTTAAGTGCTTTGCTGTTATCCATATCTGCTCTCTTTATCCAGTGAAGTATAATTTTTTATTTTTTTTTTTGCAACAGCAGTATTAATATCTTTTCCGGGAGGTTGAAGTAAAGTTAAAAAGGGGGACAGATACCTCTTCCCGAATCACCGTATATTACAAAGGGGTGGGACATTACCATCTCTTTTAAAAATTCGGCGCTGTAGCGCCCCAGGCCGTACTGGCAGAGAAGTTTAAGCCCGGGAAAATATTTAAAGTTGGAGTTGAGGGCTATCTCGTAATCCCTTAGGGAGCCCAGGTACTCCATTCTTTTAAATATCCAGTTCATTTCACCTGTTCCCCTGCTTCCCCTGTAACCCTCTTTTTCTGATGAAAGGCATAACTGCCTTATGGAGTCAAACATAAAATCCGGGTCAAAACAGTTATTTTTAAGGTAGGTATCCTTAAAACTTAAAACAGTTAACTGTCCAGTAGAGAGGGCCTTCTCTGTCATCGGAAAGAGAAGACGGAGGGAAGAGATTATCTGCCGGGGTGTATTTTCAGAGGCCACATATACGCATTTCTCTTTTTGTTTTAAACCCCGTATAATGAAGGGGAGGGCCGCATCACGCTGCCGTGACCCCTCCTTGTAAAAGAGCACGGCATGAGCCCGGTCTTTCAGCCGGGTTTGATTTTTTTCCTCCCGGTCGCTCATAAAAAGCCTCCGTATAAAAGCTTACATTATAATAATAATGGCGAACGGTTTTATTTGCAAATATTGCGCGCTTTATATAAAGGGCGGTTATTCACTTTGAAGGGAAAAAGTGGCGGGCGCAAAATAATCTCCGGAAAAGATAAAACTTGATTTTAATTTGTAAATAACTATATTAATTATAAAAATGATAATGATATCCTTTAATTTATAAAGGCAGGGAGGTTTAAAATATGAGCAAAACAAAAATTGGCGTTGAAGAAAATGTGGCCGGACTCTTATGCTATGTGCTGGGTTTCCTTGGCGGGATAGTAATGTTTGCCATTGAAAGAGAAAATAAGTTTGTAAAGTTTCACGCGCTTCAGTCCGTAGTTGTTTTCCTTGGACTATGGCTCATAAGCCTCTTTTCAGGTTTTATTCCTGTATTCGGGGGACTTATAGCCCTGGCGGCTATGCTCTTAACTGTATTTTTCTGGGTTTTCTTAATGGTAAAGGCTTTGAAG
>PWQF01000141.1 GCA_003556865.1 Elusimicrobiota bacterium
ATATAAGCGATATTACCTGGGAAAAGGATATAGAGCATCCTTCGCAGATACTGGAGGAGGGGCAGAAGGTAAAGGTTAAAATCCTGGGTATGGAGCCGGACGAGCAGAAAATATCCCTGGGAATGAAACAGCTGGAGGAAAATCCCTACAACCAGTATCCGGCCGGTTCTGCAGTAGAGGGAAAATTAAAGGAAGTCCAGAAAGGCGGGGCCTACATTGAACTTGACAACGGCCTTGAGGCCTATATGCATATCTCCAACTATGATACCGAAAGGACCCAGGACCTGAGGGAATCTCTTAATAAAGGCGACACCCTGGAGGTAAAGGTTATAAAAAATAATCCCGGGAAAAAATATATTGAGGTAAGCAGAAAAGACCTTATTATTTCCGAGGAGAAAAAAGAGATAAACAGATATATGGATCCTTCCGAGGGGAAGGGGACCACCATAAAGGACCTGATGGGAGATAAACTTGACGGACTGGGTGATGAGGGAAAAGAAGAAGAAGAGACCCGGCCCGGCTCGGAATAAAATGAAGAGACTCTCTTCAGTTCTCTTAATTTTTTTTTAACTTCATCCGGTCTCCAGGCCCGCTATCAGCTTAGAAGAGACCATTTTCCCTGGCAGGAGACAGTTACTCCCGGCTTTATTGTATATAACTACATTTCAGACCCTGAAAAGAGCCCGGAATATATAGGGTTTTTAAACAGCCTGGAATATATCCATGAGGAGGTCTCCGGGCTCTTAAATATTGATTTTCCCCGGAAAAAGCCGGTATTCCTTTACAAAAACCATACCCAATTTCGGCAGAACAGGATAGCTGCCGTAGGAGAAGGCACCCTGGGATTTGCCGACCTGTTTAAAAGCCGCCTGGTCATACCCTATATGTCATCCCCCCACGAATTAAACCATCTTACTGCTCACGAGTTTACCCATATTGCCCAGTTTGAGGCCCTCTACGGCGGGGGATGGAGGTCTGCCCGCCTTGTAAAGGGCCTTTCGGGCCTGGAACCCTTATGGATAATGGAGGGTATGGCCGAGACGGTGGCCCATCACGTTTTACGGGAGGACTGGTCTTCCCACGATAAAATGATTCTGCGGGACGCGGTTTTATATGACCGGCTTTACTCCTTCAGGGAGCTTCAGAATTTCTCCCCCCTCTACCGGGATATATACCTGGGCTACAAGCAGGGCCATTCGGCTATGGATTACCTGGTTAAGATGGAGGGGGAGGAGATTCATATCCGCCTCCTGAAGGCTATGCGCAACAACCTGGATCCCATGAAGGCTTTTGAAACCGCTGTAACCCAGTTTAAGGGTCTCAGGGATTTTAATATTAAGTGGGAGGAGTGGGTAAATGAGAAGGTTAGGGAAGATATTAAGGGGAGGGAAAAGGCAGCAGAAAAATATGATTTTATGGTCAGCGACGAATATGAGAGCAGGAATCCGGTCAGCGCGGGAAGGGAAAGTTTTTATTATGTCAGCGACAGGTGGGGAAAAACCGAAATATATTACTACAGCCGTGGAGAAAGCCGGAAAATAGTTCCCCGTTTTTTTGTGGGAGGGGCAGACAACCTGATAACCGGCCACCGGATTTATGACCGGATTATTGATTATTCCCCGGAAACCGGCCTCCTGGTTTTTGCCGCCCGGCGGAACCAGAGACCCTTTATATACCTCTACGACAGTAACAGTTCCGGGCTTACGAGAATAGATATGAAAGAGGAAGAGCTGCGTTCCCCCTCCATTTCTCCTGACGGGAATTTAATCTGCTTTACCGCCAGGGACGGCTTTAAGAGAAATATATTTATATACGACAGAAAAAGTAAGAAAACTTTTCCGGTTACAGATGATTCTTACCCTGATTTCGGACCCTCATTTTCCCCCTGCGGAAAGTTTATAGTTGCCGCATCGGAAAGAGGAATGAAAAAGGATATACGGAGAATAGAGATCTCAAGCGGTGAAATAAAATGGCTGACCCGCACTCCCCATAATGATTTTCATCCCTCATACCTTAAAGGCGGCGCCCTTATCTTCTCCTCAGACCGGTGCGGGGTAAATAATATTTATATTATGGAAACTCCTGATTCACAGGTTTACCGTCTCACTAATATAAGGGGAGGGGCTTTCTATCCCGAAGATGGGGGGGGCGGTAATATAAATCTTTCTTTTTACTATGACGGCAGCCATAAAATAGGCCGGATACGGACTGCGGATAAGAGAAGTGCCGAAGATTTATACCAGAAACCCCGGGAGTCTCACGAAATTGAAATGGAATTATTGAAAGAAGGGGAGATTAAAACCCGGGAAGCGTCGGGAAGGTTCTCCACGGACCTGTTTCTGCCCAGTTTTCTATATGCCACCGATATAGGGTTTCTCGGCGGGGGGGTAATAAGGATGTCTGATTATTTTGCCCACAACACCCTGGAAGCCTACGGGTGGGGCTGGCCCGGCTCCTACGAAGCTGCTTTTCAGTATATTAATAAAAAGTTCAGACAGGATATATTCTTATCTCTTACCGCTGACTCAAGGGAATTTAAAAAAAGGGGAGAGGATGATCTTTTCCGCCGCCGCCGGTATTCGGCGACAGCTGGTTATACCCATCCCCTTACCAGGTATACGGCCTTCAGTAACTATTTCCGCGCTTCAACCCGGGAAGAGGAGAACCTGGACGAGGGGGAAACTACATCCTACAGGAGCGATACGGGAACCGGTTTTATTATAGAAAGGAACACAACTATCCTGGAACCCTTTAATGCTATGAGGGGCTACCGCCTGGCTGCGGGAGCCTACCTGGCCCGACCCCTGGAAAAAGACGGTCTTGATTATAACCAGTATTCCCTGACCGGAGCCGCCTATACCCCTCTTTTACGAAACCTCGTGCTTGCCCGCCGGGCAGGGTTTTTCAGGTCCGAGGGCAGGGATAAGGGGAGATTCGGGCTGGGAGGGTCATCCCTGAGAGGGTACAGCCGCAACTCCTTCAGGGGAAATAATGCCGCCTATTTTGGGGCGGAGATAAGAGCCCTGCTTTTTCCCAGGCTTAACTGGCATATGACCTTTATGTGGCCGGATTTAAACATATACAGCTTGTCGGCCAAGCTTTTTACCGATGCGGGAACCGCTTTCAATGATGATGATCTGCCGGAAAACCCGGAGGACTGGGGGGCTTCCTGGGGAGTGGGTTTTAAACTTAATTTTTATCTTCTACAGCTCAGCCCAGGATTCATAAGCGTTGAACTGGCGGCTCCTTATGAAGATATGGAGAGCTGGAGAACCTACCTGACAGTTACCGCCGGGCATATACAATGGTAGTAACCCCGGATTATTACCGGGCGCTGGTAAGCAAGACCGGGGCGGTCTCTTCTGCCACTCTCATATCCAGGGTACTGGGTTATGCCCGGGATATGCTTATCGCCAAGTTTTTCGGGGCCTCTATGGCTGCCGACGCTTTTTTTGTTGCCTACAAGATACCCAATCTCCTGAGGCGCCTTCTGGGCGAGGGTTCTCTTTCCACTTCATTTATACCTGTATATACCGAGTATCTGACCAATAAGAGCCGGCAGGATTCGGAGAATCTGATAAGGTCGGTTTTCGGGGCCTTCGGAATTCTTTTTATAATTCTCAGCGGAGCCGGCATAATCTTTGCCCCCCAGATAGTATCGGTCATAGCTCCGGGGTTTGCCGGGGATCCCGATAAGCTTGCCCTTACGGTTATTCTTACCAGGATAATGTTTCCTTTCCTGATGGCCATCGGCCTGGGGGCAATAACCCTGGGCATACTTAACTCTAAAAGAATGTTTTTTATTCCCGCTGTGGCCCCGTCAATGCTCAGCATATCCGAAATACTCTTTATACTTTTCCTTACCCCTTTTTTTGACCCGCCGGTAAAGGCCCTGGCCTTTGGGGTGGTTGCGGGGGGGTTTGCCCAGTTCCTGGTCCAGGCGGTTCCCATTATAAAAAAACAGTCCATTATTCCCTCCTTTAACCTGAAACACCCGGGTCTAAGGAAGATAGGAACCCTTATGCTTCCGGCGGTAGCGGGGCTGGCAGTTTTCCAGGTGAATTCACTGGTGGATACCGTATGCGCCACTCTTTTAAGGGAGGGTAGCGTAAGCTTTTTATACTACGGGAACCGGCTGGCTCAATTTCCCCTGGCCCTTTTCGGCACCGCACTGGCTACGGTTACCCTTCCAATGATGTCTGAAAATGCGGCCCGAAAAGAGATGGGACCCCTTAAAGATACTTTTTCATTTTCCCTGAGGGTTATATCATTTCTTATGCTGCCTGCAACCGTCGGACTGGCCTTTTTCGGGAAACCTATAGTGGAGCTTCTTTTCCAGAGGGGAGAGTTCACCTCCGCCCATACCCTTCTTACCGCCAGGGTACTGATATATTATGCTTCCGGGCTAATATTTTTTGCGGGGGTTAAGGTGGCAACCAGCGCTTTCCATTCCCTCCAGGATACTAAAACCCCGGTAATAATAGCCTGCGCCGCAATGCTCTTAAATGCCGTTTTAAATGTATCGGTTGTTCTTATTCCGTTCCTGAGAGAACTTTTGGGTGCGGGGGGGCTGGCCCTGGCCACTTCCGTTGCCTCTGCCCTTAACTTTATTCTTCTTATACTGGTATTCAGGAAAAGAAAGGGGCTGATAGGGGGGAGGAGAATAGCCTCTTCCCTCTGGCGCCATCTGGCTGCCTCCTGCGGCCTGGCCTTTTTTCTTCTCCGGGCCTCCGCCTACAGCAGGGAATGGAACCTTTTTATAAGGGTTCCGGCTCTTATTGCAGGCGGCACTTTTTTATACCTGCTTATTTCCCGGCTTCTTAAGGTGCCGGAGCTGGAAAGGGTCAGGCGGACTTTTTTTCAGAAATGAAGATAAGGGAGCTTCCTTCCGGCCCCGGCGTTTATATTTTTCTTGATTCATCCGGAAAAAGCATCTATGCGGGCAAGGCGCTTAATATTAAGAAAAGGGTCCGTTCCCATTTTTCCGGCTCAAAAAACCCCAGGCAGCTGGCTATGCTGGCCAGGGTGAGAACAGTGGATTTTATTGAGACCGCTAACGAGAAAGAGGCGCTGGTTCTTGAAGAGAGCCTCATTAAATCCCTGAGGCCCCGCTATAATGTTCTTCTGCGTGATGATAAAAGCTATCCTTTCCTGGAGGTAACTGCGGGGGAAAAATATCCCGCAATAAGAATAACCAGGAACAGAAAAGATAAGAGGTCACTTTATTTCGGACCTTTTCCGGATGTTGGCGATACCCGCAGGGCAGTTAAAATACTTGGCTCTCTTTTTCCCCTAAGAAAATGCCGCACCTATTCCCCTAAGGAGAAACCCTGCCTTAATTACCAGATAAAAAAATGCGCCGGGCCGTGCTGCGGAAAAATAAGCAGCAATGAATATAAAGAAATTGTTGATGAACTGCTCCTCTTTCTCAGGGGAAGGAAAGAAGAGCTTCTGAAGAAACTTAAAGATAAAATGGAAAAAGAGAAAAAGAGAATGGAATATGAGAAGGCAGCCCAGTTAAGGGACCGCATATATCTTTTAAATAATCTTTTTCCGATTGTTAATTTCAGGAAAATAAATGCCCAGAAAATGAAGGCGCTGGAAAAGGTAGACCCTTTTTATGAGCTTAAAAAAATTCTTGGCCTTAAAAAAAGACCCTCTCTTATTGAAGGGTTTGATATTTCCCATACTTCTTCCCGGGAGGCGGCGGGTTCTTCGGTCAGGTTCGGCCCCGGGGGCCCTGACCGCTCAAATTACAGGAGATTTAAGATAAAACAGCCTCCCACATCCGATGACCTTAAAATGATTAAGGAGGTGGTTTACAGGCGCCTTAAACGGTTGAAGAAAGATAATAAAGAACTTCCGGACATAATTCTTGTGGACGGGGGCAGGGGACAGGAGAAGGCTGCTGCAGAGGCCTTAAAACTTCTGAATATAAGAAAAGTTAAAATACTGGCCCTGGCCAAGGGAAAAAAGAATATTTATTTTAAGGGAAGGAAGCTGGATATCGAAAAAAATTCTGAGGCTTTCAAGCTTTTAACCAGGGTAGACCGGGAAGCCCACAGGTTTGCCCGTTCCTACCATATAAAGAGGCGTAAAAATAATAGCGAAAATTGATTTAAAATTATCTAACTGCTAAAATTCTTATATTCACCGGACATATATAGTGTACGAGGGAGGAAAAAAATGAAAAAGATAAAAATAATGCTGGCCGCAGGGACTCTTATGATAACTTTTTTTATTCCGGCCGTTCTTAATGCCTCTATGCCCCGGAAGATAAATTTCCAGGGCCGCCTTCTTGATTCCGCCGGCCAGCCGGTGGAGGGGACCAGGGAGATAACTTTTAACATCTACGGGAGTGCCGCCGGGGCGGACCTTATTACCAGCGATTCAATAACCGTAAACCTTGACCCTGAAGGCATTTACACCGCCGAGCTTGACTTATCCTCAATCGGTGACTTTAACCGGGAGCTTTATATTGGGATAGAAGTGGGCGGGGACAGCGAAATGGTTCCCCGCTTTAAGATTCTTCCGGCAGCCTCCTCTCTTTATTCCCTGCGTTCGGCTACCGCCTCTTTTTCTCTTTATTCTTCAACTGCCTCTTACGCCCTGCATGCTGAAACTGCTGATTCTATAAAGCTTGTTGCCTCAACAGCAGCCTATGCCTTTAATGCCGCAACCGCCGCTTTTTCTCATCATTCATCCACTTCCCACTACGCCTCTTTTGCAGGCACCGCTTCCTTTGTTACAGGGGAGATTGAAGAGGCGGTTTTTGCCTTTACCGCCGCAACCTCCGCTTATTCCCATTATGCCGCAACCGCCGCTTACCTTCAGGGGGAGGCCTCCACGGCTGCTTATTCCCATATCTCCGCCACTGCCGCTTTTTCTCTTTACTCTGCAACCTCTTCTTTTTCCCATCACGCCGCCACCGCAAGCTTTCTTACCGGTCTTTTTTCAACTGCAGCTTTTTCCCATAACGCCGCAACCGCAACCTATGCCCTTACGTCCGCAACCGCCGCTTATACCCAGCGGGCCGACCTGGCGGACCATGCCACCACAGCAGGTGACAGCGACCTTCTGCAGGGGCAGGGGCCTGAAGACTTTTTTCCCTCCTCTGGGGGGAGCCTGGAAGGGGAGCTGGATATGGATTTTCATAACATAGTAAATGTATCCACCCTTACCTTAAACGGTGATTTTATAATAAAGGAGCCCCCGGGCGGGGATGATATGGAGCTTAAATTCACTCTTAATATCGATACAAACACCGCGCCCTCCCGGGCGGGTATTCTGGGTGCCGACAGCAATTGGAACCTTTATATATCCACCGGAAACCAGGCGGGACAGTGGAGCAGGCTTAACAATTAACTGATGAGAAGAAGTTTAAAAGGGAAAACTGCTTTTTTTATATTACTGGCCCTGGCGGGAGGTGCATATGCATATATAAGCGCCAGCTATAAAGTTCCCGCTTTTATCACTTCCTTCAGCGCCGGCGGGGGGGCTTCCGGCGGGGGTCTTCAGATGAAGGGGGCTGCGGGGGAAGCGGTGGCAGGCTCCGCTGCCGGAGAGAACTACACTCTCTCGGGGGGGTTTTTTTCATCTTTCTACTCTCTCGCCCCGGAAGAAGAAGAGATTTACCGTCTTAAGGACTCCTATCTCTATCCCAACCCCTTCAGGCCGGGGTCGGGCGGGCCTTATGACGCAGATAAGATTACTTTTGCCAACCTGCCCGATATAGAAGATATAAGGATTTATAACCTTGCAGGCGAACTGGTAAATACCCTGCGGGGAGAACCGGCCGGGGGGGAACTGAGGTGGGAACCCGTAAACAGGCGGGGCAGGCGTCTGGCCAGCGGGGTGTATATCTACTATATAACTTCCGGGGAAGGAAAAACAAAAACAGGGAAATTTTCAGTAATACACTGAAAAAAATCAGCTGCTGATCTTTTCTGCAAACTCCATTACGGCATCGGCAAAAGCCTCTGCCGCCGGGCCGCTGCCG
>PWQF01000270.1 GCA_003556865.1 Elusimicrobiota bacterium
AGGAGATATAATAAAAGAGTCCGATATACCTCTTTTAAAGGACCTGGGCAAAGAACATATATACGCTTTTAAAATACCGGAAGGATTTTATCACGAGGTCCGGGCTGCTGAGTTATTGAAGGGGCTGGCGGGAAAAAATATCTATTCCGAGGGCCCTTCGGAAGGAAAAGTAGTATTTAAGTCAAAAATCAGGGGAATGGCCTATATAAATAGAAAGGCGGTTCGAAAAATAAACTACTCAGGCTCCATAGCTCTTACCACCATACATTCCCATATTACCGTAAAAAAAGATGATATTATTGCCGCTATAAGGGCTTTGCCCCTGGTAGTGGAAAAGAAAAAAGTTGAAGAGGCTCTCTCAACTGCTTCCGGGGGTGCTGTTATTGATGTTTTTGGATTTAAGAAGAGGGAGGCTGCCCTTATTGTCACCGGAGAAGAGATTTCTTCAGGTAGAATAAAAGACGGATTCCGGCCTCTAATTGAGAAAAAACTTAAGTTTTATGAGAGCGGCGTAAACTTTTTCAGCACTCCGGGAGACAGCCCCGAAAAAATAGCTCAAAAAATAAGAGAGGCCGCCGGAAAAAGCAGCCTTATTATTTTAACCGGGGGGATGTCCGTTGATCCTGACGATAAGACATCTTCGGGGATTAAAAAGGCCGGAGTTGAAATAGTCTCTTCAGGCGCCCCCGTTCTTCCCGGAAATATGCTTCTTGTAGGATACCTTAAGGATATACCTGTAGTGGGTATTCCCGCCTGCGCCCTTTATTCAAAAATAACCGCGCTTGACCTGTTTCTTCCCTATCTGTTTGCCGGGATAAAAATAAGAAGAGAGGATATACGTGAGAAGGGATACGGAGGTTTGTGCCGAAACTGCAGTCAATGCTTTTTTCCCTCATGCGCGTTCGGAAAATGAACAGGGCCGAGTATGCAAGAATATCCCTTACCCCCCGCTGTACGTTAAGGTGCAGGTACTGTGTCGGGGAGGGGGAGAGGCCCGGCCTTAAAGGCCGCCACCTTCTCTCTTACAGTGAACTGCTGACTTTAATAGAGATACTGAAAGAAGAAGGTATTAAGAAATTCAGGTTTACCGGTGGCGAACCGCTTTTAAGAGAGGGGGTCTTTACCTTTTTTAAGCAACTGGATTTAGTTAACTGGGGGGTCTCTACTTCGCTTTCCGTGCCGGGGGTTGCTTTTAAGTTAAATTGCTCGCCCCTTAAAAATTTAAATGTAAGCCTGGATACCCTGGATGAGAGAAAATATAAATGGATTACCCGGGGCGGAGAGCTTAAGACTGTTATAGAGAACCTGGATAAATTAAAAGGGAAAAATATAAAACTTAATACCATTTTAATAAAAGATTTTAATTTTTCCGATGCTGAAGATATAATAAAATTTGCCCATAAGAGAAATATCCTGCCCCGCTTCATAGAAAAAATGGATTTTATTCCCGACGGACTGGAAAAAAGCAGCGGCCGGGTCCTGCGTAAAAAACTTATCGGAAGGGGAGTAATAAAAAAAGAGTTTTTCAGGGAGGCCGCCTCGGCGTGCATATACCACAGCAGCGGCCGCGGCGGCCTTCCGGTAGGCTTCATTTTACCTGTGAGCAGGAGTTTCTGCGCTGACTGCAACAGGATAAGAATAACTTCTTCCGGCGCTTTTAAGCTCTGCCTTTTTTCTGAGCCCGGCTTTAAACTCTCTTCTTCTCTTTTAAGTGATAGAAAAGCTGCCAGAAAGGCAATCGCTGCAGCTTTAAAAGCCAAGTCCCCGGGCAGAACAATTACAGGGGGAAGGATATATATGTCTGCGGTGGGTGGATAAATGGAGATTTTAAATAATAAGAGTAAAACAAAAATGGCTGATATCAGCCCTAAAAAAGAGAGCCTGCGGAGAGCCCGGGCAGAAGGCTTTATAGAAATAAGTAAGAAAGCCCTTCAAATAATAGAAAAAGGAGAGTTGCCCAAGGGGGATGTTTTAAGGGTTTCGGAGACAGCGGCAATTTCGGCAGTTAAACAGACCCCGTCTCTCCTGCCCCTCTGCCATCCGGTAAGGATAACAGGCTGCGCTGTTGATATAAAAATCGGCTCCGGGGGGCTGCGGGTCGAGGCAGAGGTTAGCGCCCGAGACAGAACAGGGGTTGAAATGGAGGCATTGACCTCGGTAGCCGCTGCCCTCTTAAATATTTACGATATGGTTAAGCCTGTGGATAAAGGGGCACTTATCCGGGAAATAAAACTGGTCAGCAAAAGCGGCGGCAAAAGCGGAAGTTATGAGAGAAAAGATTAAGGCCCTGTCGGTATCCCCCTCTAAAGGGGTCCCTAAGATCCAGACCGGACGGGTCAGGTTTGTTGCCGGTCTGGGTATAGAGGGTGACGCTCATGCGGGGCCCGGTAAAAGACAGGTTTCCCTTCTTTTTGAAAAGCAGCTTATAGATATGAGAAAAAGGGGAGTAAAGGTAAATCCCGGCGATATGGCCGAAAATATTTTGCTTAGCGGGAAAAAACCTGAAGGGCTGAAGCCCGGTGACGTTATTAAAATAAATAGTGCCCGCCTTCAGATAACTCAGACGGGAAAAAAATGCTTAAACCTATGTTCCATAGGAAAAAAACTGGGAAGCTGCTCCATGAGCG
This sequence comes from Elusimicrobiota bacterium, assembly GCA_003556865.1. The sequence goes on from PWQF01000270.1 coordinate 2,628, forward strand.
GGGAGGGAGTATTTTTAAGGGTAATAGCCCCTGGTGTGGCTTCTGAAGGGGATGAGGCCGTAAAAGATGAATAAGGCCTCGGTTATAACTGTTTCCAGCAGCCGTTCCAAAAAGAATGATGAGACGGGCCGGGAAATAATAAATATTTTAAAAGATAATGATTTTAAAGTTAAATACTATTCATTGGTAAAAGATAACAGGGAAAAGATAAAAAAGAAAATAGTTGAACATATATCAGCCGGCGCGGATGTTGTTTTTACTGCAGGCGGTACCGGCCTGGGTCCTGAAGACCTCACCCCCGAGGCTACCGAGGATATAGCTGAAAAAAAGATTCCGGGACTTAGCATGCTGATGATATCCGGAAATTTAAAAAATAATAAGAGGGCCGCCCTTTCAAGGGGGATATGCGCCCTCAGGGACAGATCCCTTATAATTAATCTGCCAGGCTCTCCGGCAGGGGCAAAAGAGTCGCTTGAGGCCCTGGTTGAAGTTATAGATCACGCCCTGGATATGGTTAGGGGAAAAAAGCATTGATATGACCTGGCTTGCCCTTTTTTTTGTCTTTTTTAAAACCGGCCTTTTTGCGCTTGGGGGAGCCTATTCCTTTATACCCCTTCTGGAAAAAGAAGTTGTGGAGAGAAGAGAGTGGATGGATAGTGAGGAATTTCTGGAAATAAGCGGTATCACAACTGTCTTCCCGGGTGCTATTTCTGTTAAGTATGCTACTTATGTAGGATATAAGCAGGGTGGGGCAGCCGGGGCGGCGGCTGCAAATATCGGGAATTTTCTTCCCCCGGCGTTCCTTATAATGGCTTTTATGCCCCTATATCTTAAGTACCGCCATTCCACTTATCTTTCGGGAAGTTTTGAAATGGTGCGCATAGCGGTCTTTGCAATGATAGTGGCGGCGGGGTTTAAGCTTATGGGAGCCGCTTCTTTTTCTTTTACTAAAACAGTTCTGGGGGGGCTTATATTCGGGTTGCTCTTCTTATTTGGCGGAGTCCATCCCGCCCTTATTATAATAGCGGCGGCAGTTGCGGGGCTCTTTATTTAATGGGTAAAAAATTTATCGATTCAGGAAAAAGGTATCGCCTTATGGTGGACTGGGAGGGTCGCCTGAAGAGAGAAATACCTTTTCTTCTCCGGGTATTTAAAAGGCGGGGTATCAGTTCCGGAAAAATCATAGATGTGGGCTGCGGCCCAGGACTGCATGCCCGTGAGCTTGCAGGAAAGGGGTATAAACTTACAGCCCTGGACCTGAAGGCGGATATGACCGCTGAAATAAAAAATGAAAAGATAGAAATTATATGCGGTGATTTTTTAGATAAAAAAAAATTAAAAAAGAAAAAATTTAAAGCGGCTTACAGCCTGGGTAACAGCGTAGCACTTATGGCCTGCCGGCACGGTTATGAAAAAATCATTAAAAGGTTCTCGGAAATTATAAGTCCCGGGGGAATACTTATTTTTCAGACCCTGAACTTTGAAAAGGAGAGAAACTCCTGGTCCCGCCCCCGGCCGGTTTCTGTAAAAGACGGCGAGCTTATATTTATAAGGAATTTTACAACCAAGACCAGGTATGTCACTCCCCTGATAATAACGCTTTTCAGGAAAAAGGGAGAAGAAGAGTGGGATATGGAGGTCTCTGATCCCCCGCAAATCCCCCGCATCTCTTCTTTAGAAATGAGAAGTTTAATAAAAAAATACGGGTTTAAGGATATTTGTCTTTACGGTTCATATCAGGAAGAGAGTTTTAAAAGCAGAAAATCAGTTGATATGCTCTGGACTGCCCTCAAGGGGTAAGATATAATTTGACAGCAGGTTAAAAACGGTTAAAATATTTCAGTCCGATACAAATGAAAGATAAAAGAGAGAAAACCAGGTTTAAATTAAATATAATTCCCGCTCCGCACCGGGGTTCTTCTTTAACTACTTTAAAAATGATGCGCCTGACCCTGGCAGCCCTCTTTTTTCCTGCCGCCGGGGGTATTTACTTTTTCGGGATAAGAGTTTTTTATCTTCTTCTTTGCTGCCTGCTCTCTTCGCTCTTTTTTGAGTATGCCGCACTGAGACTCAGAAATAAAGAAGCCTCTCCCGGATCTTTCTCCAGCGCTGCGGTAAGCGGGGCAATACTGGCTCTTGTACTGCCGCCGGGTTTTCCCCTGTGGGGAGCCGTTATTGGTTCTGCCTTTTCTATCTTAATTGTAAAGCATGTGTTCGGGGGGCTGGGTAAGAATATATTTAATCCCGCCCTGGCCGGGCGAGCTTTTCTGGCTGCCGCCTTTCCCCTTATAATAACCCAGTATTCAATTATGCCCCGGCAGCTTCCGGAGCCTGTAACCTCTCTCTCTTCTGAAAGAGAAGCTGTTACACGGGCCACCCCCCTTAACAGGTTTAAATTTGAAGGCGAGAGACCTGCTCCGGATATGATTATACCATTTTTTCTGGGCGAGAAAAAAGGGAGCAGCGGCGAGACATCGGGTCTGCTTATCCTTATAGGGCTTGGAGTTCTTCTTATCTCAGGGGCTGCGGACTGGAGGCTCCCTGTCTCTTTTTTCTCTTCGGTTTTTATATTTTCAGGATTGCTCTGGCTTTTTTTTCCTCAGGATTTTTTAAATCCGATTTTTGGTTTAATGCTGGGAGGGGTGCTTTTGGGAGGTGTTTTTATGGTTACCGATCCTGCAACTACCCCTGCAACCCCAGGAGGTAAAATTCTTTTCGGAGCCGGCGCCGGAGTGCTGAGCGTCTTAATAAGGACCTTCAGCGGATACCCGGAAGGTTTAATGTTTGCAATACTTATAATGAATGCCGTTACTCCCCTTATAAACCGCTACATTTTCCCCAGAATTTACGGGACTTCCTGAAACCTGTGACTTTTATCACTGATATTATAGGCGGAACCTGTTAATATAAGAGTGTAGGGGAAGTTTAAATATGCAAAAAGGCGGATTTATGAAAAAACTGTTAACTTTAACAGCAGTTATAATCTTTAACGGACTCTATCTTTACTCTTTTCAGGCAGAAATCCTGGAAGTAGAAGGTGAAGTTGATTATCTTATTGCCGCCGAAGCAAACTGGCTTGAAGCCCGCACGGGCCTTGAGCTTTCTTCGGGAGACCGGCTCAGGACCGGGCCGGATTCCTCAGCGGTTTTAAGGTTTGCGGCCGGCCATACCGCAGATATGAGCCAGAATAGTTTAATTACGGTGAACGAGGCTGAAGAGGATAAGACTGATATAGGAATGTTTAACGGAAAGCTGCGCTCCCGGGTCAGGGAAATGGAAAGAGGGGAGAGCTATTCCGTAACAACACCCCAGGCGGTTGCCGCAGTACGGGGGACAGAATTTGAAGTTACTGTAAGAGAGAACGAAACGCTTGTCAATGTTATAAGCGGCCGGGTGGAGGCAATGGAAATTATAACCGGGGATAAGGTTATTATCCCGGCCGGCAGATATTCAAGAATAGTACCCCGCAGCGCGCCGGAAATCCCGCAGGAAATGCCGGAAAGAGATATTATGGAAGATGAGCCACAAGAGGAGAAGAGAGAAGAAGATGAAGAGGGCAGGGCCCCGCCGTCCCGCCGGGATATAAGGGATATGGCCCGCAGAGAGATGGTCCAGGAAAGAAGGCGGGATATTGTTCAGAACCGGGAAATAGATGAGATAAGGAGTGAAGAGTTTGAGGCAGGCCGTTCTTTTACCGATGTTTGGGGAAACCGGGTGAGGGTGGAGCATTACATAAAGAGGGATATAGATAATGAGTTTACCCACGTGACCTTAAATGAGAGAGACAGGGGTCGGGCCCGGGCCAGCTTTACCTACAGGTTTGACCGCTCCCTCCCCGATGACCTTGCCCCCGTTATGGGTTCCATCTATGTAAGTACCGAGGAGCCTGAATATATCTTAAATGAGTTTAAGTCGGAGTTTACAAATAAAACTGATTATGTATATGAAATAGGGACCGGAGGGGATATGCCTGCTGATGACTCCGGAGTCTATTTTCACCGTTTCGAGGATTATAAATTTTTCATAAAGGGCGGGGGCTTTGAATACCGGGATGTTGACCAGCCCGATTACAAGATAAGTGAAAAGTACGGAAAAAAACTCTGGCATGCGGTCGGCTACAGTAAATTTATAGGGGATCATAATTATATTTACGTGCTGGGTGTTGCTACCGGGGAATTGGAGAAAAAGGTAACGCGTCCTTCAGGAGATGATTATCATCATTGGCGGCGGGAAGAGAATTATTACAGGGAAACCGGCGGGGATGATTATGAACTTACCTGGTTAAGCAGGGAGAGATTTTTTACCGACGGCGAAGGAAATATTTTACAAGAAACTGATCTGTCCGATACACTAAACTTCGAAGTTATATATAAAAGCTCCGAGTTCGGGGATAGGGATATAAGCCTATTTTTCACCCCCGAGGCTGCTGCAACCGTTCCTTTTGAGCTGATGCCAATCGATGAATAAGCTGCTCTACCCTTTTTTCTGCCTCGTATTCATATGCATGCTGACCTCTGTCTCCTCTGCCCTCATAACTCCGGTAGGAGAACTTTCTCTTTCCGGAGGTCAATATTTTCTGGACGGGGACTCATCTTCTTTCGGAGGGAATGCGTCAATATATTTTTCCCCTGCAATTGATCTTGAAGGAAATAATGCTATTATTCCCATTTTTAATTTTGAGTACAGCGGAACCAGGGGAGTGCAGGAGCTTGTAGACGGGAATATACTTACCCGCCAGACTGCCGCCTACGGGGGAAGGCTTATCTATGTCAGCTACTGGGGAGATTACCTTACAAGGCTCCGCCTGGGATACAGGACTACCCTGATAAATGAAACCGGGGACGAGGAGTGGGGGGAAGGGCTTTTTGATAACAGCCGCATTCTTGCCGGCGCCGGCGCCGAACGCAGCTTCGGGGAATGGGATATCCTTATTGACGCCGACTTCTATAAAGTTAACTTTAGTAATTATCAAACATTGGCTTCTGAAGGAGAAAGCGGGTTTGAGGATGCGGGAGAAGATTACCTTGATTATTTTAATCTTGCTTTTTCAGGCGCGGCGCAGAGAAAAGGCCGGGGAGGGGCTCTGGAACTGGTATGCCGGGTTGATTTAAGAAATTTTTTTGACCAGGGCTTACTTAAGAGAGACGGGACTTTTTCTTCATCCGGCAGGAAGGATACGGTCACCTCTTTTTCGGCGGGAAAAAAAATCTTCTTTTCCGCAATGGCTGCCTCGCTTGATGCTTCAATGGAATTCCTCTCCTCAAATCAGGCCTACCTTGAGCCGGATACCATGAAATATACGGGTAACTACTATTCCTAT
>PWQF01000248.1 GCA_003556865.1 Elusimicrobiota bacterium
TGACCTTATATCAAGCCTGAAGAATACCGAGGAAAAATCAGGGTTTGAAATTATAGTTGACGGAAGTGATACATCACCGGTTATGATGCCCAGGAGCGTCGTTACAAGTATACCGGCAAGGAGTGCCGCCTTGAACTTGAATATGACCAGTATTGAGGTTAAAAAAAGCCCGGCCAGGAAAAGAATAACGGCGGTGCTGAAAGAGCCCATTGAGACCATTGTGGCCGGATCCGCCACTATCATACCCGATTCCTGAAAACCTATGAAAGCTATGAAGAGCCCGATACCTGCGGCCACGGCATTCCTTAAGGAAAAAGGTATGGCCCGGACTATATAGGTCCTTACCTTAAAAAGGGTAAGGATTATAAATATTAATCCGGATAAAAAGACCGCACCCAGGGCGGTCTGCCATTCTATTCCCTGACCTATTACCAGTGTATAGGTAAAGAAAGCGTTTATTCCCATACCGGGCGCAAGCCCGAAAGGGAGGTTGGCGTAAAGCCCCATAAGTATGGAGCTTACGGCGCAGACCAGAACCGTTGCCGAAAGGACACCGCTGTAGCTCATCCCGGAAGCCGAGAGTATCTGGGGATTTACAAATATTATGTAGCTCATGGTAAGGAAAGTGGTGAAACCCGCTATTACTTCCCGTCCGGGAGTGGTATTATTCCGGTTTAATTTGAAAAATTTTTTAAGGTAATTCACAGTATTACGATACAATAACAAGGGCCAGCCAGGGAACAAGGGCAAAGATAAAAATCATCAGCTTGTAAAAGCCTATAAAAGAGTAAAATACCATATCAAATTTTTTACGGTCAATCTCAAACAGCTTTGTATGCATACTGTATATGAAATCCCCTATTGAAATCCAGACTATGAATATGACCATAAGCATAGCCGCATTTAAAATGAGACACCACATAAAAAATTCTTTTAAAGATTGCATAACCATATTATCTCTCCTCTTTTTTAATTCCGCCCTTAATCTTTTTGAGCCAGCCTATCCCTAAGCAGGGTGTAGCGCTTATCTGTTTTGTTATTCCTTATTGCTATAGCCAGGGCCTTTTTGGTCCCCACCATTACTACAAGTTTTTTTGCCCGGGTGACAGCGGTATAAATAAGGTTCCTCTGCAGCAGCAGGTAATGCTGGGTCAGAACGGGAAGTATCACCGCCGGGTATTCTGAACCCTGTGACTTATGAACCGAAACCGCATAGGCAGAGATAAGCTCATCCCTGTCACTGCTCTCATATAATATCTGCCTGCCCTGAAAATTTACTGTTAACTGGCGGGCGCCGGGAATAACCCGGCTTACCCTTCCCATATCACCGTTAAATATATCTTTTTCATAGTTGTTTCGAATCTGCATCACCTTGTCTCCCTCCATAAACTGCCCCTCCTCCCTGCCGCCGCGGCTCCGCAGCGGGTTAAGGGCCTTCTGAAGCTGAAGGTTAAGGTTGCCTGCTCCGGCAGTTCCCCGGTGCATAGGAGTAAGAACCTGTATATCTTCCACGGGATCCATTCCGAAACGGGCCGGTATACGTTCTTTTGCCAGCTCGATTATAATATCTACAACTCTTTCGGGACAGGACTGCTGGATAACATAAAAATCACTAAGTTCTTTATCTTTATTTTTAAGTATGGGCATCTCCCCCCTGTTTATCCTGTGGGCATTTACCACTATCAGGCTTTTTTCCGCCTGGCGGAATATGCGGGTAAGCTCAATGACCGGCACTCTCCCGGAGTCTATAATATCTCCCAAAAGATTTCCGGCTCCTACTGAAGGAAGCTGGTTTACGTCACCGACCAGTATAAGCCCGGCATGGGAGGGCAGGGCCTTTAACAGGTGGTGCATAAGTATCATATCAACCATTGAAACCTCGTCCAGTATAAGGAGACCGCAATCCAGGGGGCGGGAGGGGTTTCTGCCAAACCCCTTACTCATACTGTACTCCAGCATACGGTGTATTGTCTTTGCCGGACGGCCTGTAGCTTCAGACATTTTTTTTGCTGCCCGGCCGGTAGGAGCGGCCAGCAGGGTCTTAACATTAATCCTGGAAAATATTTTAATTATGGCGTTTATTATTGTGGTCTTACCGGTGCCCGGCCCCCCGGTTATTACCGTGACCTTGTTTTGGCAGGCGCTTTTTACGGCCCGGACCTGCCCGGGGTCCAGGGTTATCTCTATCTGTTCCTGAACCCACTGCAGGGCATCCTCCTCATTGAAACTTTTAAATGCAAGAGGAAATGAATTCAAAGCCTTCAGCCGCGAAGCAACACTGTTTTCGGAAAAATGATATTTTGCCCGGTAAACGGCATCACCTTCCTTAACCGCCTTTTTCTGGGATATAAGTTCCTGCAGGGCTTTTTTAATTATTTCTTTATCTATTTTCAGAAGTTCAGTACTCTTTTCTATGAGCAGGCTGCAGGGGTAGTATATATGCCCTTCTTCGGAGAGCCGGTTAAGTGTATAAAGTATCCCTGCTTCGGCCCGTATAAGGCTATCGGGGGGAATTCCCAGTTTACCGGCTATCCTGTCCGCCACAATAAACCCGATTCCGAATATATCCTCGGCCAGGCGGTAAGGGTTTTCCTTTACTATCTTAATAGCCCTGCTGCCGTAACGCTTAAAAATCTTTGCCGCATACCCGGAACTGACATCATGTGACCGAAGAAATATCATTACATCCCTTATTTCCTTCTGGTCATCCCAGGCTTTTTTTATCATCCCGATCCGCTTGCGGCCGATTCCCTCTATCTCTCCCAGACGTTTTATATCGTTTTCTATAATTTCCAGGCTATCCTCTCCGAACTTCTCAACTATTTTAGAAGCCATTACCGGGCCGATCCCTTTTATAAGTCCCGACCCCAGATATTTTTCAATACCCCGGGAGGAAACCGGTTCAAGGGACTTGTACTCTGATATTTCAAACTGCCGGCCGTAGCGGGGGTGGTTACGCCACTCTCCCCTGGCCTCGATTATTTCCCCGGGGGTCGGGGATATAATCTTTCCGGTGACGGTTACGGTCCGGGGATGATCTTTTACTTTCAGCTTTGCCACAGTGTATCCGTTATCGGAGTTATTATAGGTAATCCTTTCTATCCTCCCCTGAAGGCGCCGGGGACCGGCGGTCTCAGAAGAATTATTAAACGGCAGCTCCAAATTTCCCATTATCTTTAATCCGGCAAAACTAATCCGCTTTGGCCATCCTGCGGAAGGTCTGGTTGTTTTTCATAAGCTCCCCGTAAGTTCCGCTGTCTGTTATATTTCCTTTTTCCATAAGGTATACCCTGTCGCATCCCTTAACCGTGGTAAGGCGGTGGGCTATCATTATCAAGGTCTTTGCCTTTGAAATATTATTTATTGCCTCAAATACGGCAGCCTCTGTTACACCGTCCAGCGCGCTGGTGGCCTCGTCCATAACAAGAATCTCCGGATCGTGATAAAGGGCCCGGGCTATTCCTATCCTCTGCCTCTGTCCCCCGCTCAGCCTGACCCCCCTCTCCCCTATAAGTGTATGCTGGGCATCCGGAAGCTCCTCCATTACAAAACGGTAGAGGTTGGCTATTTTTAAGGATTCTTCTATCCTCTTCATATCAATTTCATTTGGCTGAACCCCGAAAGCTACATTGCTGGCCACGGTATCGTCCTGGAGATATATTTCCTGGGGTATATAGCCCAGATTTCTCTGCCACCGGGCAAGGTTCTCATCTGTTATTTCAGTCCCGTCGGCCAAAATCTTTCCATTACTCGGCCGGAGCAGCCCGAGTATTATATCGGCTGCCGTTGTTTTTCCGGCACCGGTCTCGCCGGCAAAAGCAATGGAACTGGAGGCTTTTATTGTCAGGTTAAGGTTTTTAATTACCGGCTCCCCGGCTCCGGGATAAGTAAACCTTATATTCTCAAGCCTCAGTTCATTCTTGAGGGGCAGGGGCTTAATATCTTTTTTTAAAGGGGCAGAGCAGCCTTTGCCCCGGCGGTAGGATTCCAGATCACGGTAAAGAATATTTACGGCCCGGGCATTAAACCTTATGGTGGTAACCTGCCTGAATACTGTCTGCAGGGAAGGCATAAGGCGGTGGGTGGCAAAGGCGTAAAGGCCTATAACGGGTATGGCCGTTCCCAGTCCCCTGCCGGATATGATAAGGTAAAGCACTATTATCATTACCCCCCCGAAAGCCACCAGTTCCATAAGGTACTGGGGAACCGCGGATATGGTTTTAAAACAAGCCTGGTATTTCTCAAACTCGGAAGCGGGCCTGGAGAAGCGGCTGAGGAATACTTCCTCGCATCCCATAAGCTTCAGCTCTTTTATTCCCCCGAAAGCCTCGCTTACAACCCTGAACCTGGTTGTATTGGTCTCAAACCTGCGCCGTCCTATATCCGTTACCCGTGACTTTATAAACCTGTAAACCACCAGGTAAGCCGCACTTAAAACAGCAAGCACAATTGCGGCAAGAAGGGGGTCGGTAATGAAAAGCAGGGCAAAAATAAAAACGGAAACTATGGAACGGGCAGCAATATGCATAAGCGGGTACATAACCCCGTTAACCACCTGCTGAACTTCGGAAAGGATATTCTTACCCAGCTCTGAGGTATTCTTATTCAGGAAAAAAAGATAGGGCCTGCTGATATACCCCGCTAAAAGTCGTTTTGATATCCGGAAATTCTGTCCTCCCGTAAAACGGTTTATCCCCCACATATTTAAAGATTTAAGAAAGTTGCCGACTATCAGCACCGCCAGAACCATAACCCCGGTGAATATGAGAAAACTGTTTTCGCTGCGGAAGTTAAAGGCGGAATAAAGAAATGAGAGAAAACGGTTTGTGTGTATGGAGGAGGGATCGGTAACCACGGAAAGAAAAGGCATTATTGACGCCACACCCGCAACCTCTACAAGGGCGGTAAGGGTCATTAAGGCAAAAAGGAGATACATTTTACCCCTTTCGGCGGGGGTAAGTATATGAAAAAGTTTCTTTATTATCTCTCTCATCCAGTTAAACCCTGGAGTTTAGCGTTTTCTATGGTTATTGAGGCGTCGGCGGCAAGTATCTCCATCACCATCACATCCTTTTTGGTAAAAGCCTCCCTGGATTGGGTCCTCTTAAGGTTAATTACACCTATGACCCCGCCCCTTATTACCATGGGAATACTCATCCCCGCATATATATCCTCAAATTTTTTCATTTCCTTAAACCAGTCAGAAGAACGGACCTTTTCATCCACCAGTATGGAGCGCCGGCTCTGCATTGCCCTGCCGCAGACCCTGCGGCCGGGATCAATCTTTTTGCCTACCGCCTTATCTTTTCTGCTGCCGGCGGCCGCCCTCACTACAAGCTTCCCCGAGCCCTCTTCGACAAGCATCAGGGAGCCCCCGTCAGCCCTTACGGTATTAACTGCCACTTCAAGAATAAAATCAATTATCTTTTCCAGTTTTTCCCCCAGGGAGCGTACCGTTTCGTCCAAAACTGCGCCTTCTTTCTTTAATGATTCAGCCGCCCGGGACAACTTTTCCCGTTGGGTTAAGGGCGAGGAAACCGCCTCGGACAGATCTTTTCGCCAGGGGGATAACTCGTTAACTTCATCTGCCAGGCGTGAAGCTTTCTTTGACAATATCTGAACAGTTTCAGTCAAACCTGCACCCTTCCCGGATACATCCTCCGCGGTTTTACCTGTCTCATTCAACTTATTCGATTTTTTCAATTCCCGATGAATTCCTTCAAGGCTGTCCGCCATCTCTCTTAAAATAGCGTTTGTTTCCTTGTCCATTATTTTCCTCCTTTCAAGTTTGAATTATTATTGCCGACACAGGAAAATTTTATTCCCCTTCCCGCTGTTAAATGAAAAGCATATTTTGCAACCTCGGCCCGCTCTCTCCCGGAATACAACCAACCGGATGTCACAAAAACACCCCGCCAATCCTCAATTCTGCCGGGACCCGGAGGATGTAAAACACCCTCATAAATATTCTTAACCTAAATATCAGGGGTGTGTCAAATTTGTCTGCCCGCGCGATTGCATCGCCAGGCATTCCGGAATGGACAAGCTATCTCAAGCTTCACTTCGCAGAAGCATGCGAAACCGGAATTTTTTTAAGCTCGCAGAGTCCTATTTGACAGGGCCCGGGAATGGCGAAGTAACCGCCTCGCGGACGAAAAGGCGGCGGGATGTGAAGCCTCGCAAGGCCCCCTTTTTTCAGGGGCACTACGCTTCCGTTTTAAAATCCGGCAGTAAAGCAAGGCAGGTTTACACCGATGAAGACGGGTAAGTTTAAAAGAAGATTAGTATTGTCAAGGTTTTTCCAATTTTGGCTAACAAGCCGAAGAGACTGCTGAAGAACTCATAGAAGGAGGGAGCGCATAACGGAAAAAAATAACAAACCTCACATAAAAATCCCGTACGGTCCGATGAGACCCGGGCTGGAAGTTCCTCCCAGGAAAAGAATGGAGAGGCCGAAAGATGAGTTCAATCCATTGACAGCAAGATCCCCGGGCAAGAACCTCCCCGACTACCCTGCGGAGGTGATGTGGCAGCCGATTGTGGACGTCAGGGAGACAGAAGACGAAATGTTCGTAAACCCTTAAGGATATAGGGATTTCAATAGTCGGAGACCTGCTCAGGCTGAAATGCCTCAGACACCCCGAAGAACTCAGAGAAGGCGAAACACAATACTATTCCGAGAGAAGCTTCGGCTATTTTGACCGCTCACTCAGGCTGCCCGAAGAAGCTGACGAGAAAAAAACAAAGGTGAAATTCAAAAACGGCGTGTTTACCATAACCCTGCCGAAAAAAACGAAGAAGAAGAAAAAGAGGGTGAACATAGAAGAGAGATAAAACCGTTCGCCTGCAAAAAAAGGACCGCCGGAAAAACAGGAGGATTTCAGCTGCTTTCTGTTTTTTCCCGGCGGCACTCTGATTCAACACACTTTCCTTGCTTTAAAACCGGCGGGGAATAATTTTTCCTGTATATGATCTGCCGCCGTTTGGCCGAGCCCTTCCCCGCTTTATGCCGTTTATGAAGGCAGCCTGTTATCAGTACCGGTTTATTTTATTGCCTGTTGACATAAATTAACGAAAGTGCTAGTTTATATTATTAATAAAAGGGCACCCGGTGGTTACGCCCCGGTTTCTGAGCCGGCTTGTAAAAAGCTTCAAGCAGGGTAGTTTTAGCCGGCGCGCATACCATGCCGGGACAATAAGCCTCGCCACCCCCCAGACAGTACCCGGCCGGGAAAGCGAGTTTTCAGCTTCAACGCAACCGGGCGATAAAGGAGCGGAAGAAATGAAGGAAATAAACATTGCCGCCGGCCAGTTTGAGAACAGGAACGGTGATAAGAAATACAACCTGGAGCGGATACGGTCCCTGACAGCGGAAGCAAAAAGCAAGGGAGCTGATATCGCGAGTTTTCACGAGGGAAGTATTACCGGTTACACTTTTTTGAGACGACTTGATAAAAAGGCGTTATTGGACTTATCGGAGGAAGTGCCCGGCGGACCAAGCGTGAAAAAATTAACATCAATTTCTTCGGAATTCAACATGCCTGTGCTGGCAGGCCTGCTTGAGAAGGATAACAGCAACAGGGTTTACAATACTTATATTTGCGTCAACAAAACCGGGCTTATAGCAAAACACAGAAAAATCCACGCTTTCATAAATCCTGCAATTTCTTCAGGAAACGAATATACCGTTTTTGAAACCCATGGATGTAAATGCGGTATTTTAATATGTTATGATAACAATCTGCCTGAAAATGCCAGGATTACCACGCTTATGGGCGCCGAAGTAATTTTCGCTCCCCATATCACCTGTTGTCTTCCCTCAGGCGAGCGCGGGAGCGGGCTGGTGGATAAAAAATTATGGGAAAACCGTAAA
>PWQF01000278.1 GCA_003556865.1 Elusimicrobiota bacterium
AGTTCCGTATACCCCCCGCGGCAGATCATCCCGCTGAATTATTCTTGCTTTCACCCCTTCTATTTCTTTTAACTGAGCATTTTTAGATATCTTTTCCCATTCCCTGAACAGGTCCGGGTGAATCCTGCCTTCAGCGCCGCGGCCCGGGGTTTTCATAAGGGGATACTCTCCTTTAAAAGCCCTGACAATATCTGCAGCTTTTTTCCAGTAGCTTATGCTTTCTTTTTCTTTAAGCTCAGCCCCCCTGACCCCTTTCCCCATCTTACAGGCAAACTCTTCAACCCTGGCGGCAGCACGGCCAAACTCAGAAATAAGCAGGTTATCTTCTGGCGGAATTTCTTTATGGCCGGCATCCGGGGATACTAAAATTTCTTCAGTAAAAAACTCAGAAAACTCTCCGGCTGCCGAAGAAGCATAGGTACCCGGCTCATAACTCTCTCTTTCTTCTCTACCCCCAAATAAAGAGTCCCGGTAAAAATGGCGGACAACATTTTCGGCAACCCCATTTAAAATACCCAAGACCCTATTCTTATGTTTATCTTTTAAAATATCACTGGCAGGGCCTTTAATAAATCTGTCTGCTTCAGCTACCGCGTAAAGCACAGCTTTTGCCGGATACTCAGACTTACCCGAAAGTATCTCCCGGGGGGTCTCCGCCTCCAGGTAATTTAAAAGGAGAGCGGCAATATCATCTTTATAACCAGGGCTCTCCGAATCAAAAATATTTCTGGAATGCTCCTGCGACCTTCTCCATATACCCCAGTCCGCATAACCTGTTTCAGCTTTTCTTCTGAACCCGAGCCTGCGGTACATATCCTCCATATCCTTATTTATGGGTACGCCGGAAGCGTCTTTGGCTATATTTAACCCCTCAATTTCCTCATAACGGCTCTGGCAGTATTTAATCAGCATTCCGGCTATTCCACGGCGACGCCAGGCAGGCTCGACTTTTATGTTATTTATATATATGGAATTATTAATTGAATCATAAGTGTAGCTGAGAAGCGCAACCTTCTTCCCCCCGTAAAAAAGAGTAATTTCCTTATTCATTATGTGGGGGTCAGGATAGAGCGCCCTTATAATCTCTTTTATTTCCATATCCCGGCTATTTAACCCTTCTGGAATAAGGGAAGCCAGGGGAAGAGAAAATATTCCCTTCTGCGCACCGAAATTATAGAGGTAATGAACTGCTGACGCTATTAAGACCCCGGCACCGAAACCCTGGGAGGGAAGAGCAGAAAAAGTCATTAAACCCAGCGGCAGGGCGCTCATTAGGAGACCCAGGATAAATATAGGAGCCAGCATAGCCAGACTTTCAGGAAGGGGCCTCCCCCATACTTTCTGGGGACTTCCCCTGATATCAAAAAAGACCTCCGTATGAAGACCGGTAAATATCAGCGCAGGCATTGCCGCGGCAGCTAAAACAGCAAAAAGCGGCGGTGAAATAAGAGAGAGCAGCGGTATGGCTAAAGCAGAAAGGGAGGCCAGGAATATGTTTTCCGCAGTCACTCCGGCCAGTATGGCGGCGGCCGGATTGCGGCGGCCGAAACCGGGGCCGAATAGACTCTCTAAAAGAGATAAGACACGCGGAATAAATGCAAGAGGCGCTTTCTTATTTTCATCAGGAAGCTGCTGGCGCATCTCCAGGATTCTAAGGTATATCTGCTCTTTATCTGCTTCTGAGGCCGGGCTGCCGTCCTTATTTTCTAAGTTATTTACAATATCTCTTATTGTAAGACTCTCATAATCTAAAAGAACTTCCCCCAGCTGTTTTAAAACCGGGCCCAGTTCCACTTCCTTTAAATTAAGCTTAAATAGTTCCGCCTGGGCATACTTTTTTATTCCGGTAAAATTCTCATCCCGTTTCCGATCTCTACTCTCCAATTCATCTTTATCTGAATCCCCAGCCGGGCTGTAATCCAGCAGATCGCCGATATCCGCCCTGTGGGTGGTCTTAATAAAATCTACATCTCCGAAATCCAGGTAATAATCTTCGCCCAGAATGTCGGCTTTGCCTGTTTTAGTTTCTTTGAAACTTAAATATTCTTCACCTGCGCTGAAACCGGCAGATTTCTCTGTAAAGAGAAGGGATGGTACCTTTCCCTCTTTAACCAGGTGAGCTAAAGTATCAAAAACCGGGTAATTAAAATCAGTGCTTACAGAACTGTAAAGAGGCTGCACCACCATCCCTTCCGGGGTAAGAAGCAGAACAGCGTTTGCAACTGTTTTCCCCCTGCGGTATACTCTTAAAAAGAGACTGTCCGCCTCCAGGGCATGCATAAGCGGCATATGCTTAAATTCTCCGCTGCCGGGATTAAAGCAGCCGGGAATTCCCACTCCGGCATAGCTGTCTTTGAAAAAGTCAAACTCCACCTCTACCGTTACCTGGTCCCGGTAAGTTTCCGCACCGGCAATATCTTCTGGTGCGGGAAAAACTTTCCGGAACCCCTCTTCCCATAAGAGAGGAGAATAGCCTTCTTTAATAAGATCACGGTATACCCTGCTGTTAGGTTCTGATTCCCTGTAAAGAAAAGAGTTTAACTCTGATTCATCCTTAAGTTCAAAAAACTTTTCCAGCGCTTTCTTTAACTGAAGGGCGGCTTCAGGATAAGATTTTTTAAACCGGTAATAAATTCCCATAATATTTGAGAGATAGGCAACATATTTACCTTTTTCCAGGACACCTTTAAGGCCCTCAACACCCTCCTGTGATGAAAAAAGCTCTTCCAGAGCCCCGGTCATAACCCGCCTGCGGATGGAACTGAATTTATTTTTAAATTTTTTATTCCCTATGGACCCGGAAGAATATAACCCGGTTAATTCTTTTACAGACTCTAAAAACTCATCTTCAGGAAGCGAGGTGTTACTTATGACAGAAAAACTTACGACAAGGTCAATCAGCGCGCTGCGCAGGACATCATAATTTTTCCCGTCAGAAATATTAAATATTCCGCGGGCCGCCGAATTAAATTCCGCGCTGGCCAGGAGGCTGCTATCAATCTGGTTTATTGCATCCAGAAGTCCTGAATCTCTTCTTTTCAGAAGTTTTTTGTAAAATTCAATAAATGATTCTGCTCCCGTTTTTGAAAGCACCTTAAGGGAGTCGCCTATGGATTTGGCATTGTCCCTTATAAAAAGATTAAAGTTATTATCATCCCCCGCTATACCTGTAAAGCGCTTTAGCGCCTCTTCGGCCGGGCGGCTGCCGTGGGCGGCAAACACAGTCAGGGAGGAAAAAGCCTTTATTTTTGATTTATCCTGCCTTTTTGAGTGTAATATTTTTTCCAGTTCAGGGATTAACTCATTTACCGCCGGCGGGCCGTATTTAAAAATAATATAAGCCTCATCCCCGGCATTGCTGCAGATTTCAACAAGCTCATCGCCTATGCGGTTAAAACTCTCCCTGGAATCAATTATTTTTTTAAGTGCGGGAAACCCCCGGGTTAAGATGATAGAGGCATTTTCTCCGGCCAGAGAAACCAGCCTGATTATATCCGGCCAGTAATCGTATGTTTTTTGAGCAGAAAAAGTTTTTATAAATTCCGGAAGCCCGTCCTTAAAAACTTCAAATCTCTCTCTTCTCCCTGCCGCCTCCCCCAATTCCAGCAGATTTTTTCCCACATTCCTTAAATCTTTTTCTGAATTAATAAGTTCTCTGAAGGCAGGTATACCCCACTTAAATATAAAAAGGGAGTTTTCCGCTGCCTCCCTGCTGATATTAAGAAGCTCTTCACCTATAACTTCAAACTCCTGAGGTGAATTGATAAGGTCTCTTAATGCAGGTATCCCGTAGTTGAAAATATAATAAGGATTAGCTCCCGGAGAACTCCCGAGCTTTACCAGCAGAGGCCAGTATTGGCGGAGCTCTTTTATATTAAAAAGCCTTTTAACCGCCGGAATTCCGTGTCTGTAAAGCATCTCCGGGCTTTCCTGCAGATTTTCAGTTAATTGAATTAAATCTTCCCCCACACTCTTTAAATCATCCCGGGATCTGATAAGCTTTTTTACTGAAGGAAGCCCGTATTTAAAAAGGAAAAAAGAGCCCTTTCCGGAAGAGAGACCAAGCTCTGCCAGCCGGGGCCAGTATTCTACAAACTCCTCTTCCCTGAAAAGTTTTTTTAGGGCCGGGAGGGCTGATTTAAATAAAGATTCTGCATTATACCCCGAGCTGCTCCATAAGTCCCTGAAAGTTTCGTATCCGTACCTGTCAATAACCGGGCTGAATTCATTATCAAATTTTTCTATATCTATCTTTTCCTTAAGAAAATCCCGCGCGCTTGTTCTCTCTTCTGTTTTAAAATCTTTAGATATAAACGCAAGGGGAAATCTGATACTGCCATATTGGGCGAAGAGGTTATAAAAAAGGTGAGAGGCCGCTGCTATTACGGTTCCTGCGGCAAAGCCCTGCGCGGGAATCATAAATGTGGTCATAAGAAGAAGAGGGAGAGCGCTCATTAAATATCCCACGGCAAATACCGGGGCAACCATTCTAAGCGAATGGGCCGGAGAACGTCCCCAAACCTTAACGGGGCTGCCCCTTATGTCATAAAAGAGTTCCGTATGAAGAGCGGTAAATATAAGCGCGGGGATAAGTGCGGCGCCGATTACAGCCAGCGCCGGCTGGGTAAAAAGAGTTACTGCGGGTATCATAAGTGCAGAGAGAAATGCCAGCATCATATTTTCAAGATAGACCCCGGCAAATATGGCCCCCAGGGGCCGGGTCTTAAGGAAATCTCTTCCGAAAAAATATTTCAAAAACGAGGCAACACCGGCCATTAATGCCAGCGGCTTTCTATCCTCAATATCTCCGTCCCTGTGCAGGCTCATCTCTCCGTTATATTTTATTTTAAAGAGATCGCGGCTCAGGTCTCTTATTTCTTCCCTCTCCCTTATATGAGGATAATGAGTCCAGGTCCCCGTATTTCCGTGTTGAAAACCTAAGAAACCCTTCAGGAATGCGTTAATATGCCCCTCACCTATGGAATAGGGAATATGCGTATGCCCGTGAAACAAGGTCCATTCCGTCGTTCCGGCCCCTCTTTGCCGGCTGTACCACTGAAGCATTTTCCCCAAACCCAGAAGTCTTTCCAGGTAGTTTTTCTTTCCCAGAAATTTAGTTGGAATAAAAATCTGGCCCAGTCTCATTAAAAAATATGTTACTGTCTCCTCTGCATTATGCCAACCTACAAGATTACCCAGCCTGCCGCCCCACTTGCCTGTCAGGGCAAGCATATACCCTATCCAGGACCGGGTGTTGTTGAAAGAGTCTGCCTGATGTCCATGCTCAAAGTAAAGACCGCGGTACTCATCAAGATAAAACGGAACTATCTCAGTATTGGGTAAATCCTGCCGGATACGGCGGTTAAGGGTCTGCTGAATATCCTCAATAAGCTTATAAAGGCGCTCTGAACCATCCGGATGGTTGAGTATGCTACTGTCAATGTAAAAAACTCCCCCCTCCCTGGATATGGAGGCCTTAGGAAATTTATTTGATAAAACCAGCCTTAAATCCTCACCGAACTCTTCTTTTAAATTTTGCCGGATTCTTACTGCCGCCTCAGAACCACTATTAAGAAGCCTTAAAAGAAGGGCATAATCGCCTGCGCTGGCCTCTTCAATTTCCAGTCTTTCCATTCCGGGGTTATATATAATACCGCCCTTTATAATGTTTTCCCTGGCGGTTGAAAGTATTTCGGCCCTCCTTCTTCCGGATACCTCTTCAAGCACAGATTCATCGTGATTTCCCGCAACATAAATTATTCTTCTTACCTGCTTAAGTTTTTCAAAAAGCAGTTCATAGGAGCGTTTTATATTTCCGTATTTTGTCCGCCACAGCTCAAGAAAATCTCCGTTAATAAGAAGCAGGCTCCGATTATCTATCACACTATCAAGCAGAGCGGCCAGCTCCTGCTCTTTTTCCGGGCCGAAACCGTCCTCCCCCCCTTTTGCGGCAAGATGTGTATCGGAAATAGCTATAATCTCAGAAAATTTGGTTGCAAAATCCCTTAAAGCCTCCGTCTCTTCCCCGCTGCCGGACTCTGTTTCAACCTCAATTACCCCATCTTTAAATTCTATTATAAGGTTGCCCGCCTCTTCTAAAATCTCTTTTTTCTGCAAAACCAGCTCTTCTATAAGGGATTCGGCTTCAGACTGCTGCAACTCTCCCCTGACCACTATATATTTCCCGTCCCGGGGGCTTTCTCCTAATGCGGCCGGATAATTTAAATCTTTCCTGAGTCTTTCCTTAAAAAAATCAATTTGAAGGGCTTTTCCGAAAACCGTTTCTCTTTCACGGAGAGAGATTTCCATCTCGTCGGATCTACTCTTAATATTCTTATCTAATATTTCCTTAACATCTTTTTCCAGATCTTCCCGCCTGGAGGCCGTAACCCCCAGGTAAACCCGGAGAGAATCCGGGCTGCTTATATCAATTACCATATCTTCCTTAATTCCGGCTGCCCACAAACCGCTTTCAGCGGATATAAGGATATCCCTTACCGATTCATTAAATTCAAATGAAGCCCCATCTTCTTCCGGGCCTATCAGCGCCGTAAATGTAGGCTTAAAGGAGAGCTGCTGGGCATATACCCGCCGGTTATTTCTAACCGCCTCTGAAACGATATTACCCAAAAGGCCCCGGGATAAAATTTTCTCAAGAGCCTTCCTGTTATCCCAGGATGTAAGCTCTAATTCAAAATTTATATCATCCACAAAACTTATTTTTTCTCTTAGCTTTTTTACCCCCTCATAGCCATCAGAAGATATTCTCCGGGCCGCAGGTTTAAGAATAACTCTTAACTCGTCTGGAAGTATTAGTTTATCCCCGGAAACAGTCCTGCCGCCTCCAGGCAGAAACCGGGGCGCAGATGAGGGAAGAAGAGCGTCAGCCGGAAAACCTGTATCCTGCCGCATCCGGAAAACAGCAGTCTGCATTGAAAAAATTGAAGCCGCACCTTTCAATGCATCTGACAGGGGAAGAGCACGGTTAAATTCAAACCTTATAATCTTCCGGAAAGACCAGGATAAAGCCCCGGACAGGAACCTGAAAGCAGAGGCTAAACGGTAAAGGGGTCCGGGGTTATAAGTATCCCCGCCCTTTTCGGCCATATAAAGGTTAAGCAGCTGTCTTACAAAATTATTGAAATAATCTACCCGGTAATCCGTATCAAGGAAAATCTTCTGCAGATCCAGAGCAATTCTAAAAAATAGGTTTGGCTCAAAAGGAATGTTTAGTTCATTTAATACATCTTCTATAAACTTAAGCTGGGCCCGGGCTTCCCGGTGCCCTCTGCCGGAACTAATGCCGGAGAATTCGGATGAGATTTCGGAAGCTTCCCGGTAATTAAGGATTAGCTTGTAATTTTCCGCCGCTTCATCCCATCTTCTGCGGCCGGTTTCATCGCGGTAGAAGTCTGCCATTTTCCCCGCAATCGACCGGGCCCCAAGGTCTGCTGAAAACTCCATAATTGCAGGCGAGGGTAAGGAGGCGGTATGTATATTGTGCGCAAGTTCGTGAGCGGCAACCAGAATTAAAATTTCACCCGGCGCCTCTTTAACCGGGGCTCCAAACTTAAATTGATCATCAGCCACACCGGAGCTTTCAATATAACGCGCCTGTTGCAATATTTTATCCCTTAAAAAGTTAAACTTATTTTTTGAAATAAATTCGGGAAACCCGGCAGCATATATCTGCAGGATGGCAAGAAGATACACCTTAAGCCATTTATTTATCTCAGCAGTATCTATCAGATCGCCGATACCGGATGCCTGATCAAGTATCTGGCGGGCCTTCATAACCTTTTCATCTGC
>PWQF01000174.1 GCA_003556865.1 Elusimicrobiota bacterium
ATTTTTTCCCTGTTCATATTTCCGGTTTTTCCTTTCCTTTTTTACAAAAGATTTTACAAAAGCCTTTTTTTAATTTGTAAATATATCAAAAAAGTTTTCTTTTTACAAATTCAGTATTGAGGGCATAAAAGTCCTTAAGCTCAAGTTCCTGGGCCCTTCGGCCCGGGTCAATCCCGCACTCCCTTACAATCTCCGCAGCAAGGGAAGAGGGTATGGAAAAAAAACGGGAAATAGAATTTTTAAGTTTTTTCCTGCGGCTGCTGAAACAGGCTTTAAGGCTGCAGATAAAATTTTGGCCCGGCGGCGGATTTTTTTTAACCATTGATACTACTGCCGACTCTATTTTTGGCGGCGGCGAAAAGTTCTCTTTTCCCACTTTAAACTCAAGCCTTGTTTTTGCAACGCAGGAGCATAAAACAGTTAAGCGGGAGTAGGAACTGTCTCCGGGAGCCGCCGCGGCCCGGCGGGCCGTGGCCAGCGGAAGCATAAAGACCGCTTTTTTCCATTTGAAATCTGTAAGAAGTATCTTCTCCAGTATTTTACCGCATATCTGGTAGGGAAGATTCCCGCATATTTTATGAGGAGCAAATTTTTCTACAGGGGTATGGAGAATATCCCCGTTTATTATTTTAATTTTATATGAGGAATATTTTTCTCTTAAAAAGCGGGCCAGCTCCCCGTCTATCTCAACCGCTGTCAACCGGCCGCCGCACTCCTTAAGAAACGATGTGAGAAACCCCCTTCCCGGCCCGATTTCAAATATATTTTCATCTTTTTCCGGAGAAAGTAATTCTACTATTTTTTCCGCAACAAGGGGATTATTTAAAAAATGCTGCCCCAGCTTCGTTCTCATTACCTTTAAAGAGAAACGGCCAGTTCTATTGCTTTTTTCATACTTGAATGGTCGGCCCAGTGCCCGGGGGGCAGGTCCAGGGCGGGGCCGTGGTCGGGCGAGGTCCTTATAAAAGGAAGCCCCATTGTTAAGTTCACGGAAGGCCCGTCAAGAGCCTTAATAGCCGGAAGAAGCTGGTCGTGATAAATAGAGACGGCAAAATCGCAGCTGCCGCAAGAGACTTCCTTTAAGGCCTGGGAGGCATTAAGGGGTCCCCTGACATCAACCCCCCCGTCCCGCAAAAGGTCTGCTGCCGGTTTTATTATTTTTCTTTCCTCCTCCCCTATAAGCCCCCCTTCGCCCCTGTGCGGATTTAATGAACAGAGAGCTATCCTGGGGGACTTAATATTAAAATATTTTTTCAGGTCGGCGGTTACTCTCCGTATATGTTCCGTAAGTGCGCTCCTGCTTAAAAATTCCGGAACATCTTTCAAGGGAATATGCCTGGTGAGAAGAGATATTTTAATATTACCTGAAGAGACAAAAGCCATTACCGGGTTTTTAACCCCGCATCGGGATGCAATATATTCGGTATGCCCCCTGAAACCCTTATGAACACGGTCCACCGCTTCTTTTTGGACCGGCGCAGTTACCAGGGCAGAACCGGGATTGCTTAATACCTCATCCATAGCCCTGTCCAGGAAATTAAGCGCATCTTTCCCCGGGTCCCCGGAAGGAGCTACATCTATTATATTTACGGAACCGGCATTAAAGCCGCCCCGGGAGGCCTCCCACATAAGGATACCCGAATCACCTATAATATTTATTTTACCCGCTCTCTCCCCCATTTCCCTTAGGGAACCAAATATTATGGCGGCCCCTATTCCCCGGCGGTCACCCATACTTATATAAATTTCAGAAGCCATATTATAAATTTATCTTAGCGGGATTAAAAAGCAAAGAGGGGATAGAACCGGCAGCCTAGCTGAGGGCCGCCTCCCGAAGCTTTTCTATTTTTGAGGTGAGATCCCGGGGCCTTTTTACCGGCAGAAACCTCTGGTCCCGCGGCACCTTTATAAAACCGCTTTCCAGGAACCTGGTAAGGTCCCCGCAAATATGCTCAAACTGTATTACCTCCTCCCCGTCTATCTCTTTTTTAACAATATACCAGGGCAGGGAAAAAGATTTTTTAAAGCTTTCGGCCTTTATCCAGTACGAATTACAGTTGAATACAGGTATCAGGGACTGGTCAAAATCCGGGGGAAAGCTAAAACCTTCCACCAGTTGAAGGTGGCCATTCACCAGGGCCGGGGCCCCACCTTCGTCTCCGGGATTTTTAGGAGCAACCTCTGCATTAAGATCTTTGCCGCTTTCTATATGCATACCCAGAATCAGGGGGTCTATTTTAGCCCCCAGGTTATCAACATTTGAGAAAAATATATGTTTTCCGCCGGAAGAGATGAAATCATCAAGGCATCCGCTTTCCCGGAAAGCATAGGGAAAGTCTCCGTGTCCCGGACCGTAAAAGGAATCAGCCGAAGAACCCCCTTTATAAAAATTGCCCTCCGGAGTTATGCGGGGGGCAATAAACTGGTTAAAGAATTTTATATTATCTTTTCTTTCAAAATAGTTATTTTTTTTAAAATGGTTAACTGTCTTCTCTTCCGTAGAAAAAGAATTCATTATATAACATTTTACTTTACCTGAAGCCTTAAAAGCATTTCTTAATTTAAGTTCCAGAAAACTTTTAGAATCAAAAACCTCAACAACCCCTTTTACCACTCCTCCGAACCGGGTTGCCATACCGCCGTTTAAGACAGCTATACCCAGCTGGCCGTTATCCAGGGCTCTCTTTCCCTTACTGTAAAGTTTTTTATAGAGCGGGGAATCTTTTTCCGGCAGCGGCGGAAAATTATCCGGGGAGGGGGCCTCAAGGCTTCCGGATATTATATTATCTTCCGGGGTAAACTCTCCCCGGCGGAACCGGGTTACAAGCTCTTTAATTTCACTGCGGGGAAAATGATATTTTTCAAGAAGGGAATGTTTTAAATCCATAAATTCAATCATTAAAAAGCGTTATGCGGATATTTGCCTCTTCCCTTAATTCCTGAAGGAACCGGATATAGGCCTCCTCCATCCTCATCTGATATATATGCTGCATAAGCTGATTTCTTATCTCTTCAAAAGTTTTTCTTTCCGGGGCCCGGCGGCCTATAAGTTTTATAACGTGGAACCCGAACCTGGTTTCAACCGGAGAGCTTATTTCCTCAAACTCCAGCTCAAAAGCTGCATCTGCAAAATCAGAAACCATTTCATCCCTGGAAAAATACCCCAGGTCACCCCCGCGGGCCGCAGTGGGACCGTCTGAATATTCCCTGGCCAGGTCACTGAAATTATCCGGATTCCGGCGGGCCATTTCATATATTTCCCCGGCGCGGGACGAGGCCTCATCCCTGTTTCTCTCTTCGGTGGATATAAGTATATGCCTGGCCCTTACCCGTTCCGGCTCCACCATATGCTCCCGGTTTTCCCGGTAAAATTCCCTGGCCTCTTCTTCCGTGGGAGGCGTCACCCTGTTCTGAACCTTATCTTCTATAAGCTTTATAACTTTTATCTGCTGGGCAACATCGCCCCTGAAAGTATCCCTGGTAAAACCCTGCCTGGTTATCTCATCCATAAATTCGGCTTCGGAGCTGAACTGCTGACGGATCTCCTCTATACCCCTGTCTATATCCGCTTCACTTACCGCCACTCCCTCTTCTTCCGCCGCTTTTTTAAGCAGTATTTCGTCAATCATCCGGTCTAAAATCTCTTTTTTCAGCTCATCTATATTTTCAGCCACTTCATCGCCGGACAAGACAGTTGAAAATTCCTGGATAAAAGGCTGGGCCCTCTCCTCCAGCTCTGAACGCATTATGACCTGTCCGTTTACCCTTGCCGCAATACTGTCCAGGGGCTGCCTATCCGCTCTGAGTGCGGATGTTAAAATAAAGGCAAGCATAATTAAAATAAAGAACGGGCGGGTTTTATTAAATTTAAAATTCATATTCTATGTTAAGCTCCATTTCATCAAGAATGTCATAGTTTACTCTGACATTCAGTTCTCTTTCATATCTTTCAAGCAGCTGATTAAAGACCTGTTTCCTGAGATTTTCCCTTATTTCCTCTTTAGCCTCTTCAAAATCCCTTCTCCTCCCCTCTCTTCTTCCGGTAAGCTTAATTATATGGTAGCCGTAAGGCGACCTTACTATATCGCTCCTCTCCCCTATATTTTCCAGTGAGAATGCCGCATCTTCTATCTGCGGGGCCAGTTCGCTCAGCTCGCCCCTGGAAACATAACCCAGGTCTCCCCCGTTAATGGCGGTTATGGTATCAATTGAATGCTCTCTTGCCAGACGCGCAAAACTGGACCCCCTATCCAGAAGGTTGGCCACCTGGCTGGCGGTCTCCTCATCCCTTAAAAGAATATGGCTTATCTTGATCTGGCGGGGGCTTTCAAAATCACTCCTCTTTCGTTCGTAATAGTCTCTCACCTGCTTGTCGGATATTTTTATCTCTTCGGTCATCAGATACCTTACTGCCTCATTTAAAAGGACAGAACGTTTTGCCTCCTCTATTCTCCGGGCCACAGCGGGCCGGGATTTTAAATCAAAATCCCGGCTCTTGGCAAGCAGGACCTCCTCCCTTATCATTCCCGAAAGGTACTGCCTCTTCCCACCTTCAGAACTTATAAAGCCGGCATAATAGTGAGGAAGCTCTTCAATCCGTCTCTTGAAATCCGATGCCGTTATTTTGCGGCGGCCCACATGGGCAACTACATCTTCCCGGGTAGAGCACCCCTGCAGAAATACCGGACCTATCAAAAAAAATAAGGCAAAAATTTTTTTAATTTTTTTATTCTTAAAATTACTCATTTTTTCTTTTCCTCTGTTAATTTTTTATACTAACAAAAAAAGTCCCTATATTCAAGATAACTTAGTTTTACAACCGGTATTTCCCTTTTTTCAGGCCCCGAATTTTTTAAGCCTGCCGGCCTGGGCCAACATAAGCTGCATGGCATCTTTGGCCATAAAAGTCCCCAGGTTGCCGGCGGCGCACTGTTTTTCCGAAAAAGAACCGGAAATCCCGTGCCGGGTATATGGGCCGTTAAGTAAAAAGGGGCAGGGATGCCAGGAATGAGACTTCATTGCCGCAGGCGTGCTGTGGTCAGCCGTTATGCATAAGACCCCGGGATTAAGAGCCTCTATTCTTAAAAGAAGGCGGTCAAACTCTTCAATCACCTTTATTTTTTCTTCTAATTTTCCGTCCTCTCCGTAGGAATCGGTTTTCTTTATGTGGAGATAAAAGAAATCAAAATCATCATAAGAGTTTTCCAGCTCCTTTATCTCATCCTCCAGGCTCAGCAGGCCCTCCTTTACCTCCATACCTACCAGCCGGGAAAGACCCTTATACATGGGATAAGTGGCTATGGCGCAGGCTTTCAGGCCGTAAAGCTCCCCGAAACCCTCTATTTCCGGCGGTTTTGCCATACCCCTCAGAAGACAGGTATTTGCCGGGTGCTCACCGGCCAGGGCCTTATGCACCTCCCTTATAAACTGGCTGGCTATATCCGCCGCCTTTTGGGACCGGGAGTCAATTGCCTCCACAAACCTTTCCTTTTTTCCGGTTTCCTGGGGGTCCGCATCCCTGAGATTGCCGGATAATCCTTTTCCGCTGAAAAGTACGACAAACCTGTGCTCTTTGCCCGGATAAACCTTTACCTTTATATCCTCCACATATTTTATCTTTTCATTTATCTTTTTACAGAGCCTCTCATTTTCCTCCGTAGGTATTCTTCCCGCCCTGCGGTCCGTAATCAGCCCGTCATCCGAGCGGGTGGCGAAATTGGCCCGGGCGGCCAGGTCATCGGGTCCCAGCTCAAGGCCTATGCCCAGAGCCTCCAGAACCCCCCTTCCCACTTCGTGCTCCAGGGGGTCATACCCGAATAGGGATACATGAGCAGGACCGCTTCCGGGAGTGATACCCCTGTCCACGGGTATGGTAAGCCCCAGTTCCGAGGCGGCGGCAAGAGTGTCCAGGTTTGGGGTCTGTGCCTTCTCCATTGCCGTTTTACCGCTGCTGTCGGGAATATCTCCCACTCCGTCCATTACCGCCAGAATAATCTTTGAATCGTTTTTCTGAATAAGTTCTTTTATCTTGTTACCAATCATATGATTCCCCTTTTAATTTCTCCACATACTTTACAGCCGCCTGGGCGGCGGCAGCGCCTTCTCCGCAGGCAGAAACAACCTGCCTGAATGCCCCTTCCCTGCAGTCCCCGGCCCCGAAAACACCCTCCCTGGAGGTTTTAAGGTCGGGATCCGTAATAATAAAACCTGATTCAGTTTTAATAAAATTTTTAAGCCAGCCAGCCGTTCCTTCATATCCAATAAATATAAAGAGACCGTCAACTCTTATATTTTTACCGCTTTTAAGCTTTATTTCCTCTACCTTTCCGGAGCCTTTTATGGCTTCAACTTCCTCTGACAGCATAAGTTTTATGCCGGGATTACGCTCCGTCTTAAGGGCTATGCTTTTAAGGGCTCTTAACCGCGGACGGCGGTGAATAAGAAGAACCTCCCCGGCAAATCTGCTAAGATAATTTGCCTCCTCGCAGGCAGTATCCCCTCCCCCTATAACCGCCACTCTCTTTCCCTTAAATAAAGGCCCGTCGCAGACCGCGCAGTAGGAAACACCTTTTCCCTTCAGTTCTTCTTCACCCGGAATACCGGGGCTCTTCATCTTAACCCCCGTGCATATAATCAAAGCCCGGGCCATAAACTCTTCTTCAGAGGAAGAGCCTATTATAAAATTTTCATCTTTTTCCTTTATTTTGCTTACCTCCCGGCTTAAAATAAGCGCCCCGAAGTTCAGGGCCTGTTTCTTCATATTTTCGGCCAGGTCAAAGCTGCCTATACCTTCCGGGAAACCGGGATAATTCTCAATCCTCTCTGAAAGCCAAAGCTGTCCGCCGGGCTGCCCCTTCTCTAAAAGAAGGGTATCCATACCCGCACGGGCCGAGTAGAGGGCAGCGGTCAGGCCGGCAGGACCTCCGCCGACTATTACAATATCCGCACTATTTTTATTCATTTAAAATTCCTTTCATTTCATTATGTATAAGGCCGTTGGAGGCAAGGATACGGTCACCGTAAAGATTAAACTTTTCTCCGTTTAAATCACTCACCTCTCCGCCTGCTTCCCTTATAATCAGGACTCCCGCCGCGGTATCCCAGGGAGAAAGCTTAAGCTCCCAGAAACCGTCAAACCTCCCCGCAGCCACCATACAGAGGTCTATGGCGGCCGACCCGGGGCGGCGGACTGCCTGAGATCTTAGCAGGAACCGGTTAAAATATTCAATATTATCCCCCGATTCCCTTACATCATACGGAAACCCGGTGGCCAGAAGAGCCCTTTCCAGCGCGGCGGTCCGGCTGACCTTAATCGGCTCCCCGTTTAAAAAGGCGCCGCCGCCCTTAACGGCAGTGTACTCTTCATTTAAATAAGGGGCGTTTACTGCAGCAGCTATTATATTATCCGGCTTTTTTAAGAGAGCCACGGAAACGGCAAAAAAACCAAACCCGTGAGCATAATTGGTAGTTCCGTCCAGGGGGTCAACCACCCACATATAGGGCGAAGAAGTTTTTTTATTTTCTCCTTCCTCACCCAGGATTGAATGCAGGGGAAACTCTTTTTCTATGCCCTCCACTATAAGGTCCTGGCTCTGCCTGTCCATTTCGGTTACCAGGTCTATTGCCCCCTTATACTCTATCTTCCTTTCCTGGGAGAAGTTCTGTATAAGCAGGCCTGCCGATTCCCGGGCCAGGGTGCGGGCTACCTCAAGGAATAGCGTATATTTATCCTGCCCCACTGGGCCTCCT